>CAJXVQ010000521.1 GCA_913060685.1 uncultured Verrucomicrobiales bacterium | reverse complement strand
TCTACACAGAGTAGATCGTCGGCAGCGTCAGATGTGTATAAGAGACAGAGTGTGCCGCTGCTCTGGGCTTCAGGCGAGAGGGCATCGAAGTAGGCCATAGCGGAGGTGGGGTCTGCGGAGGCCCAACCGGCGAGCGATGCGGCCATGTCTCGTTTCGGAGTGTCCTTTCCGTGCATGATGGCTTCCTGCCCGGCGATGCTGCCCCATGCGTAGTGGAATTCCCGGAATTCGGGCGAGTCCTGGGGAAGATCTGCGATGTGCTCGCGCATGAGGCGGGCGTTTTCGGGGGTGAGATTTTTGAGCATCTCGGCAAAGGCGAGGCGGCGTTCGACCAAGTTGCCATTCTTGAAGGTTATTCCAAGTTCGGTAATGTCGGCCTCGGTGAGAGCTTCTCCACTTGTGGCAGAATTGGTTTTCTTTTGTGCTGAGCGGGTGGATTTTATGCGCTTTGTTTCTGCTGCCTCTCCGGACCCGGCGGGGTTGCGGTTTGGGAGTTGAACGCGGGATCCGTTGGTGGATTCAGGTGATTCAGCAGGGGTTGAATTGGTGAGTTTTGATCCGAGGATGAAAGTCGTAAGAGCGACGAAGGCCCAGACCAAGTGGTGGCGGAGATTCTTTTTCACAGAGGGTGCTGAACGGGATTGAAGCGAGAGGGATAGCAGAAAAGTGAACGGAAGTTGATTGAAAAATACGCTCGATTCGAGGGTCGATCGGAGGTTCCATGGGATGAGGATGAACGTGCCTCGGTATCACTTTCTAGACGGTCTGCGGGGTGGCGCGATGCTTTTGGGTCTGGTTCTGCATGGGATGTTGTCCTTTGCGGGGATTCCGATTTGGCCGGCGGAGGATGTGAGATCGGCACCGGAAGTCATCTTTCCGGTGATTGACTGGATTCATGGATTTCGGATGCAGTTGTTCTTTTTGGTGAGCGGGTTTTTCACGGCGATGATGTGGCGAAAGCGGGGGATGGGTGGCTTGGTGAAGCAGAGGTTATTGCGGATTGGGGTTCCACTTTTCGCGGGAGTCGTGGTGGTTTTTCCGGCGATGATCGCGCTGACAATTTGGGGTGGGCAGGTGAAGGCCGAACGGGGAGAAGTGGCCCGGATTGACGGCAGTGGCTTGTTTGAAGCGGTGATCAAAGGGGAAGTGAAGACGGCCAGGGCTTTGTTGAAGAAGGGCGGGGATGCCAATGAAAAGGATCAGAACGGAACTCCCTTGCTTCATGTGGCTTCGATCGCAGATGACGGGGAAATGGTTGAGGTCTTGTTGGAAGAGGGGGCGGAGCTTGAGGGGCAGGGAATGGACGGGGGAACGGCTTTGGCGGCTGCTTGTTTTTTCGGACGGGAAGAGGCCGCGATGGTTTTGCTGGAAGCGGGTGCGAATGTCTCGGCAAAGGATTGGCGGGGGACGTCGGTGATGGCGGCGACGACTGCTGATTTTGAAATCGTGAAGGGGATCGGAGGAGCACTCCAAATTGAGGTGAAGGAAGCTCATCGGGAAGCGCGGGAGAGATTGGAGATTGCGCTGGCTGAGAGGGGTGCTGAGCCAGCGGATGAGAGGGGATTGGGATGGTATCGCAAGGGCGTGGACTTTCCGGTGTTTCATCATCTCTGGTTTCTCTATGACTTGTTGTGGCTGTTGTTGGTTTTTGTGCCAGTCGCGCTCGTAGCGAGTCGCTTGGGATGGAAATTGCCGGATGGCTTGATCGGTGTGCCGGGTTGCTTGCTTTGGTTGATACCACTGACGTGGTGGATGCAGACGCTCATGCCGGGGCAGTTTGGGCCGGCGACTTCTGCCGGAATATTTCCATGGCCTCAAAAACTGGGGTATTATGCGGTTTTCTTTTTCTTTGGGGCGATGAGTTTTGGGCGGGGATTTTGGGAGGAGAAGGTGGGTCGTGTTTGGTGGGGTTGGTTATTGGCCTCGGTGCCTCTTTTTTGGTGGGGGAGAACCTTGATCAAAGATGATTTTATTTGGGGGGCATTGTTGGCGAGTGGCTTTGCGTGGGTGATGATTGTAGGACTGATGGGGCTTTTTCGGAGGTTCTTGAATGAGGGCAGGCCAATTGTACGATATTTGTCGGACTCGTCCTATTGGCTGTATGTGACGCACCTTCCCTTGATGATCGTCGTGCAAATTTTAGTCAGCGCCTGGGAGGCCCCTTTGCTGTTAAAGCTGGTGTTCGTGATCGGAAGTGTGACCGCGGTGTTGTTGGTGATTTACGATTTTATGATTCGCTACACCTGGGTGGGGGCGGTCATGAATGGGAGGAAGTTGCGGGTGCAGCCGCCTCCGCTTCCGACGGAAAATGAATTGGGTTGAAATAATTGCATGCCGCCGAGCGTCCTGAAGAGATGAAGATTTCTACTTTCCTGATGGGCGGATTATTGGTGACCCCGGTTTTCGGGGCTCTTGAGTTCAAGGATACCGAGGGGAAGCATCTGGATGTGGTCTCTGATGGCAAGGTGGTGGTGCGCTACATGTATGAGCACGATACTTCGACCAAGGAGACGCATCATGAGACTTATAAGCCTTACCTGCATGTCTTTGATGCGGAGGGTAAGAAGCCCATCACAAAGGGTGCGGGTGGGCAGTTTACCCACCATCGCGGGATTTTCATTGGATGGAGTAAAGTTGAGACAGGTGGCAAGCGTTATGATCGCTGGCACATGAAGGGCGGCGATATTGTCCACCAGAAATTTGCCAGGAAAGAGGTGAAGGATGGCGCTGCGGTTTTTACTTCGGTGACCCACTGGATGGATGGGGCGGAGAAGCCGTTTTTAGAAGAGGAGCGGACCTTTACAGTGACCGAGGGGAAATTTGGTGGGCGTGTCATGATTGATTTTCACACCAAGTTGACGCCGGTGAATGGCGATGTCTTTTTAAAGGGCGACCCTGAACATGCGGGTATCCAGTATCGTCCCGCAAATGAGGTCGATAAGAAGAAGACGAAGTATGTTTTCCCGAACGGGGTGACCAGTGTGAAGGGCGTCAAAGACATGCCTTGGGCCGCTGAAAACTACACCTTGGATGGAACTGAATATGGTGTGGTTCACATGAATGCTTCGACGAATCCCAAAGGGACGGTGCATTCGGCTTACCGCGACTACGGCCGCTTTGGGGCCTTCTTTGAGAAGGAGATCAAGAAAGGTGAGTCGCTGGAATTGGACTACGGATTCCTGATCGTTGATGGAGCTGTGCCTGCGGTTGGGAAGATCGACGCGATTCGGGAAAAGTGGGGCAAGTAGGATCTATCGTCTTCGCAGAGCGAGGTAGTTGCGGGCTTTTTTTCGGAAGAATGAATTTCTGCTTTGGCCGCCGCCGGGGACGGAGTCTGAGACCCAGAGGTCGCAAGAGGTTCCACCATCGAGGTTGACGGCGTACTTGATGTTGAAGCCTTTGAAGGGCTGTGATTTGAGATTGTTGGAAAGTCCCTTGAGAGTGGCGGAGTCGGCGTAGACGAGGCCGAAGTGATTTTGGCCGTCCCAGATCATGAAGGATCGGGGGCGATCATTGGTGGTGGAAAGGCCGGTGAGGGTTTCATCGGCCCAGACGAGGCGAGGGCCGGTTTGGAGGAGTTCGTCGGATTTCCGATAGGAATCCCGGGACGATAGGGTGACGTTTTTCCCGTCAAGAATTCCGGTGCCGATTGAGGAGTTCGAGTTGAAATAACCTCGTGTTTCCCCGCACGTGATGACGAGGCCGACGGGTTTGCCTTCAGGTGAAAAGAAGCCGCCGTTGATTGCGGCGAGGCTGCCCGAGCCAGCGGCCCGGGCGCTGCTGAATTGTGATCCGGGACCGTTTTTCTGGTCGACCACTTTGAGAAAGTAGTCGCGGCGATCGAAGATGACGGCGGTGAAATCGGTTCCGTTGAGTGAAGCGGTGCGGACTTTGAGAGAGTGTTTCGGGCCCGGTGCCGGCGGTGGAGGGGAGATCTTGGGGACGATTGCCGGGCTGATGGCGGTCGGAGGAGTCGTGGGGGTGACCGGGACTGCAGCTGGTGGTGGCAGAGGTGTTGGGGCCGCAGCCTGCGGGGAAGGGCTTGAACAGGAAGCCAGGAGAGCGGGGAGAATGAAGGTGGCCCTTTTAAAAAAAGTCATTTGGAAGCGCTGGCAAGGAGGGTTTGAAAGTTCGGCGGGACTTCTTCGCGATCAACAATGGCGGTTTCAACATCGGTGAAGCCGGCCTTGGCAATCATCTCGGCGAGTTCGACCTCCGAGAATCCCAGCCAGGTGTCGAAGTAAAGTTCGCGGGCTTTTTCGAAGGAGTGCTGGAGGAGGTCGAGGACGATGAGGCGGCCGCCGGGCTTAAGAATACGGTGGGCTTCGGAGAGCGCTTTGGCGGGTGACTCGGCGTGGTGAAGGGCTTGGGAGAGAATGGCGAGGTCGACTGTGCCGTCGTCGATGGGCGGGGACTCGATGTCGCCGAGGCGGTATTCGAGGTTTGGGAGATTGTTCTCTTTGGCGAGCTGCTGGCCGAACTCGATCATTTTTTCGGAATTGTCGATGGCGATGACTTTGCGGGCACGTTGGGCGATGAGCTGGGAAAGGGTTCCTTCCCCGGCTCCGAGATCGGCGACGACCTCGTAGTTGAGGATTTTCAGCATGGCTTCAGCGAGCCCTTTCCAGGAACGACCGGGGACATACTCGCGGCCGAATTTTCCGGCCAATTCGTCAAAGTAAGCGCGAACCTGGTCTTTTCGCTTTCGCAGGATGTGGCGGAGGGACGAGAGGTCTTTCTCGGATTCCGGAAGCTCGTGGCCCGCTTCGAGGATGATGGTTGCGAGACTTTGCGGGACTTGCGCGGAATAGATGTTGTTTTTTCCTGATCGTTGGTCGGTGACTAGGCCTTCTTTCTTAAGTAGGGACAGTTGGGTGGAGATTCGGGATTGGCCCATGCCCAGGATCTGTCTCTTATACACATCTGACGCTGCCGACG
>CAJXVQ010000520.1 GCA_913060685.1 uncultured Verrucomicrobiales bacterium | reverse complement strand
ACACAGAGTAGATCGTCGGCAGCGTCAGATGTGTATAAGAGACAGGGTCAATGGCGTGGAGATTTTCGGTTTCCAGATACTTTAGAACAGCGGTCTCTTCCCCCCACTGGCTGATCCAGGCCCATGAAGTTTGATCGACGGTCGTAGGCTCGTCGACGACGTTGAAGACAAGAGTATCAGCATGAGCAACCACTTTTCCGGCCAGGGAAAGATGGGCAGGATAGACGGGATACCCGCCGGATGCGGGGAAGTAGAAGGCAATCTCGACGCGTTGGGTCGCATAAGGTTGGAGCTCTACGGGCCTGGTCGCGGTTGTGCGTTGACCCATGACGGGAATCGCCCCTTTGGGAAGCTGAGTCAGGATATCGAGCCGTTGCCTCGAGCTGGTAGGATTGGTCACAACAACTTGAGAACCGTAAACAACGCCACGAACAAATTCATCAGTAATGAACTTATCAATCTTCTGACCATTCTCCATGCGGAAACGATCATTCAGTTGGAAGAAGCTTTGGCTGACCAAAAGTGGCGGGCGATTTGCGGCCATCCCGGCTTCTTTGATTTCGCGATGGAAGAAGAGAGCATTTCCTCCGGCTGTAAAATCAAGCGTCCCTTTTGCAATTTTGTCCTCATGGTCGGGAGCTGTGAAAGGAAGATCGAGGAAGGAAAGTGCCAACATCATTTCCGTAAAGTTGCCAGTGACCTCACCGAGATGACGGGAACCAAACCCGGGCTTCAATCCATGATTCGCGAGATCAAGCCAGAACCGATTTTCGTCAATCAAGCTGTAGTTTTGCTGCTTGGGACGGAGGTGATAGTAGTTGTTTTCGGCCCACTCCTTCGTGGGTTCGAGTGCCCGATAGAGAATGACTTGCTCTTGAGCCAAAAGCACTCCCCCTGATGAGAAGGCATCAACCGGAGCATCGAAGGTTGCCTCGTCTGCTACCATTTTTTGTAGTCTCCCCAATTCCTCAAGCTGACGTTTCGCCATCTTTTTCTCTTTGCTCTGAGCCTCGCGGATCACAGAATCTTTTCCTCCCGAAAACGGGTCTCCCACCGAATGATCTTCCATCGCAAAATCAGAACTCATGGCTGTCAAACGAGAAGCCGCTTCCAGCTTCTCACCTGCATAAGTATTCCCGAAGGCTCCACCACCGACTGCGGCACCAAACCAACGGCGCGATTCATCCAAATCAGGCTTCCGTAGTGCGAGTCGGTTTCGGAGATCGAGCGAGAGCGCGTCGAGGCGATTTTCATCCTTCTGCGAGAGCAAAATACGCTCTACCACATTGAGGCGGGCGTATTGATAGGCCTCCTGATATTTGGCGAGAGGACGGCCGAGAAGATAGTCGTCCATGAAGGTTCGATCCTTCTTGTTTGCCAGATGCGGGAGAACCACGGTCTTGAAGAACTTGGGATCTTTACGCGACAGGAAGAAGCTGAGTTCGTGGCAGGCATATTTAGAATACTTGGCGCGTTTCTCATCATCGGTCAGCTCCGACCACTTTGTGATGAAGGCAAATTCACGAAGAGTCGGGTCATTCTTCAAGGTCATGAAATAGCGGTAAACAGAACCCAGGTGATCGTAGACCTCGAACTGTGAATTGAGAAGATCAGGAATCTTGAGCGTATCTCCTTTTTTAAGAAGACTCACCTGCTCCTGCTCGGTGAAGTGTCGCTTGGGATCAAGGGCATTTGCCATGAGCCGAAGATCACGGACCCCCGTCTTACGATCAGGAAGCGACACGCTTCTATAGGTTGATCCCTCAGGATCTACGAGAAGAACGTGGAGGTGTTGACGATCTCCAAAGGCATCAAGATTGATGCTCACCTTCCCGTTCTCATCAGGTGCGAGATTTGCGATGAGCACGGAACCACGTGCCAGGAATTCGTAGGAGTGACTACCGGCCTCAGATCTCTCTCGTTTCAATTGATTGACACCTCGGCCTCTCTTGGCAGCAGGTGCCGTAGGTGGAACTGGCTTACGAGCAAATTTATCACCAGCTTGCAGCACTTCTTTCCCAGAGCTGGTATCGCGCACCGCCCAAGGATTGAGCAAGAGTTCGGGCCGTGTCAGCATATTCCCCGCGAATTTTCCGGCATAGCGGCGCTCCAGAATATAGCGGAGTTCGTCTCCCAGGTTCCGTCCGCTGATATACAGACTGGGAAGATAGCGGGCCCGACCAGATCTCAAGCCAGTTCTCTGTGATCCGCCCATTGAAAGAAAGGGATCATTGCCGGGGAGGAAGCGGGTGCCGATGACATGAATCCGGGTCAGGGGATCCGCTCCGGCCACGTCAATCTCGAGGGTCTTGGCATTTGCTTTGACTTGCTTAAGATGGGAAGGCTGACGGACGGGGAGCTCGAGCATTCGCGCTTCACCGAAGAGGTAGCCCTGAGACACTTCCCCTCCTCCGACAAGAACCTCAAGCGTTCGCCCGTCTCTCTTTAAAAAGAGACGGTAGTCACCGGCAGGTAACTTTGCGGTGAGGTAGCCATTGATCAATTTCAGCCGCAAAAATTCATCGGCCAGGAAGCTCCCGTTCTCATAGGAAAAGAACGCGACCTCTTTGCTGTTCAAGCTTCCAATAAAGGGCACCTTGAGATCCTGATCCGCGACCAAGGTGATACGGTCACTTTGATCGCGGCGGTCATTTTTCAAATTCCATTGACGGGAAGCCCCACCGGGAGTCGTCACGCTAATTCTCGAGAGATCAGCAAGTGTGCCCAGATCGACCGAGCCTCTTTCTGTGGTCTTCAATGTGGCACTTAGCTGGTTTGTAAAGTGGCGATGGTGAAGGGTGACGTTCAAATTGCGTCCCATCAATGGCTCTCCATTCCGTCCGACAAACTCAACGCGATAACGATCATTAATTTTACTAAGAAAGAGATCGCCCACGCTGTTGGAGCGGAGGATTTCGTTCACCTTAAAAGAACGAGACGATGTGAGTTCAATTTCCTTACCTCCCTGGCTGGCGATCTTCACCTTGACCCGTAGAGTTGCGGTAAGAGTCGTGAGGCGGTCGGGCACCCGGAATTCGTGAATGAGTTCGCGATCACTTGCGAGTTTGAGATTTGGAACGCTCATGCTTGCCGGAAGATTATCAAGATTGGTCGAACTCAGCTCAAGGGAGGCGCTTTCGATTCTCCCGAGCGAGATCGTTTGACCGGCTACCGTAAGGGTTGGGCGGACGATCAGCTTTGCCTTGCCTCCGGTGCGAAGGGATTCCTGGTCGAGATACATCCCGGCACTCAGCTCGAACTTCTCTCCTGGCTGGACGAGTTTGGCGATCGTGGCGAAGCCATTCGGATCTTGGATGACGATCGATCGAACCCCCGGATTATTTGAGAAAGGTAAAATCGTTTGTCCGTCCTTGTTGCACTGATATTGCCTCAGTCCAAGCCACAGCGAGGCGTTCTTAAGTGGCTGGTTTGATTCGTCCAAAACCGTCACGAGTTCGCCCACCGGGGTGGTTTTGTTGAGGATGCCCAGAGACCCCTTGCGAATAACCGCCCGGCTGCTCTTACCGCCGCCGATGAACTCGACGACCCAGAGGCCCCGTCGATTCGGGATGGCGGGAATTTTGAATTCGCGGGAAACACGAAGTTGAGGAGCTTCCTGATACTCGTGAACCTCGCGGAAGTTGGCGACCAATCCATCGAGATCGATGTCGGTGCTCACCTCGCCACCAAGACTACGATAGTAATTCAGGGTATTGATCTCAAAAACCTTCACGATCAGCTTTGGCACATTCTTTAAGTGCATCTTCAAGGAGACCTCATCGTTGCGTTGGTAAATCTCCTGGCTGGTGGAATCGAATTCGATATCAACGCGGTCCTTCAAAGCCTGAAATTCCGACGGTGAAAGGAGCGAAGCCCAATCGGCGGGTTTCCCCATTCCCTGGGTGATCTTGGCTTCCGCAAAAACGCGGCGCAGCCAGGTATCGCGAAGGTAGGGTGCAAACGTTGACGAATTGCGATCGTCCTTCAAAAACTTTAGAAGGTAGCTTTTGACAAGCTCCTCATCTCCCCCACGGGCCGGGGGCAAAGTGGTAATGGGCCTAAAGTCCTGACCAAGTTCCGCCGGGTGGCGCCAAGCTGCAGGTTCAGTCTCCCGCCATTTTGGATTGAGATAGCTGACGTTTCTTGGAAGCGCGAGATACGCCAAGAACCGCTTCTCACTCTCTTTCCCCTGAGCCCTGTCGTGAACGAGTCGCTGGTAAAGGATATGGACCTTGAGGGAATTAAAGGACGACGGGAGAGTGGCTATGAATTTTGAAGCCCTATCCAGATAAGCTTCCCGGACTTCGGGCGAGGACGCGAGATTGACATCAGCTCCCGGAAGAAGACGAATCAGATACGTATCGACGAAGTTCTTCTCATTGATGAGTTCTTTTCTGGCAGCCAGAAGTTGCTCGAGTTGCAGCTTGGTGAGTGCACGGTGGATAGAAAACTCGCCAAAACCTTTGCTCTCCTTCGTCCTTAGATCATCCAGAATGATGCCAACAAGTCCGGGGAGGTCCGGAGTGGTGGCCCGAGAGAGAAGATCGCGCCGCTCGGTGACGGTCAGCTTGGGCTTTGATTCCAGAAACTCAAAAAAGCCGGATTGATCCAGGCCTTTAAGCGTGCTCGAGTGACCGAGAGCATCTTTTAAGAACGTTTCCCATGAGACTTGAGCCGGATCCAGCACGCTGGGATGATTTGCCTCACGGGCTTTTCCTTCCTGCTGATGATTCAACTGGAGGCCAAGTTCCTTCTTGAGATACTCCAGAGTCGCTTGAGGGTCGTTCGAATATTTCAGAAGGGCTTCCCGGTTTTCGATTTGCTTTCGAGCTGACGAGTTGCGGAATTGGTTTTTCCACTCGCCAAGAATCCGGTTCAGTTCTTTGACGTCCCGCTCATTCTGAAAGTGCAAGGCGTGGTAATAGTAGTAGTCCTGTCTCTTATACACATCTCCGAGCCCACGAGACCGAGGCTGATCT
>CAJXVQ010000519.1 GCA_913060685.1 uncultured Verrucomicrobiales bacterium | reverse complement strand
AGCCCACCGGCACTTCCAGCGCTCCTTCTACGCCGTCACCGCCACGCGTAATTTCGACCATGAAGAAATGTCCCTACTGCGCGGAAGAAATCCAGGACGAGGCGGTAAAGTGTCGCTACTGCAATGAGTTCCTCGATGATTCAATGCGCCCGGTTTCCGGACCTCCGGCAATCCTTTCAGAAGAACCTCTCCCCTTCTACCTCAAGATCTCATTCATTGTCATCTTCTTCCTGGTCGCCCCACCTTTCGCACTCCCCTCGATCTGGATCCAACCCAAACTTCATCTCGCCTGGAAGCTGGCTCTCACCGCCTTGGTCAACGCCGTCAACTGGATGGCCTACCACGCCATTCTGAAATCCCTCCTAATCCTCGAAGATGCCAAAGGAGCTTTGGATAACATGCAGATCTGATCTGCGGACATCCGATGGAAGGAAACCACCTCCCTAATCCACGAACCAACTCGCGAGGTCATCGACATATTGTCAGGAGCCAGGCCTGCGCCTCGGCACGGCGCTCAGGGAGCAGGCTCTTCCGGATTTTGCCGAGCTGATGTTCAACGAAATCTATGGCACCTTTCTCAAGATTGAGGATAAATTCAGCCGCATGGGAGCTGTCACGTTTCCCGCTCTCCCGAGCGAGACTGGCAGCCCTTTCCCGATCATCACTGCCAGCCAGGCTCCCTAATTCCTGATGCCATTGGACTGGCCCGGATATCCCACCGTTACGATTTGGAGGTCCCCAACCGGTAGAATTTACTCACGATCGATGCGTTCCAATCCATCACAATGCACTCGTCGCCGTCGTCGGCCTCCGTGATTCCAGTCAGGGTAATCCAGCTCAAGGCTTGCAAGGTCGTGCTGGTCTGGATCTTATAGATGCGGGCTGAAGACGTTCCGGAGGTGATCGGGCTGACCTGGCACCGGTTCGACGCGCCATACGAAAAAGGAACCCGGGTCCGTCGGGATGACACCGGCAAGGAACTCAAAATAGTTACCGTAGCGTCAATCTCGCCATTCTTTCCACCGAGAACCTCAAGGAGGCGGAATGAAGGAAATTCAGCGATTGGCTCAACTCTCCGATTTTCTGCTCAATTTTCATCGTGTCGTGTGACAAACAATAGGTGTCTATCGTCGACGTTGGAATACGATAAGCGCGCCAAGCAGAGCGAGTAAGGTTGTGCTCGGTTCGGGAATGGCACCCACCCTGATGGGCTCATCACTATAGGCAAAACCATGAATGACTCCAGGCGTGCCGTTCTCGTTGAAAGTTACGCTCATCCATCCAAATTTTTCGTCGGCAGTGCCCGGATCGAGAATAAATCCGAGGTAGCTTTTCACTCCGGCTTCGAATTGCCCCGGATCGGTTCCGATGTGGCTCTGAATGTTTGACACTCCCGATCCGCCAAACCCGGGGGTGCTGAGAGGAAGAGCCCCCATTGCAGTGGCAGTTGTGCCATCAATGCTTTCACCGATCCCAAGGGCGTGGATGATGGAGATGTTGTCTGAGGGATCGTCACGGTATGGATTGGCTGAAATATTATGTGCGATTCCAATGCCTCCGAGAAAAAAGTTGAAATCCCAGTCTGCCGCTGCGGGTTCGCTGTAGCTGACAATATAGTATTCATCGGGATTATCGGGCCTGACCACCCCTGTTGGGCTCTCAATTACTAGAGGGTTCTTGATGTCGAAATAGACCCCCACAAAGTCCGCCGGAATTGCGTTCTCCAACCCGTCAATAAACACTACGATCGCAGATGTGGGAACGATTCCTGCCAATGTAAAAAGAGGAGCCAGAACCCGGAGGGAGAAGTAGTTATTCATCAGGTTGAATGTGTATAGAGGTCGGAGCGGTGACGAATTTCAACTCAGCCGGCTTTGACGGAATCTCCTTCGCCACGGAATGAAATTTCATCAAAGACGGCGCGGCCCCGAAATTCGGTTTATTTGTAGCATCACGTGATTTGAGGATCGCTTACTCCAGAACAACCTCCACCAACGCCATTAGGGCCCTCGCTTTCTTGCCGGAAGTATCGAAGAGCGGGAAGGAGACTTCCACCACTTCGTAGTCGCCCTCAACATCATCGGAGACTTGGCTGGGCGCAGCGATGCTCATGTCCTCAGCAAAGCCAAGGAGAGAAGAATCCGCGAACTTCGGGGTGTAGCTCAGCCCGGCGGTGGTATGATCTTTGCGCCGCACATAGCGCAGCTTCACCGGGTTGCCCCCGCTGAAAATCACCACCACCCAGGGGGTGCCCGGGGTGAATGTCGTGGCGTCGGTCACCTCGACGGGCGCGCTGTCGCTGACAGCCGGATTGCTACCGAAGGCGAACTCAAGGGTGTTATTGAGGCCGTCGCCTTCGGGGTCGAGCTCCGGGGCGGCGGCGGCCGGATTGGCACTGAAGTATTGATGCTGCCAGCTGTCAGGCAAGCCGTCGCCGGCATAGAGTCCGAAGTTGTCAGAATCGGTGTCTAAGACGGTAAGATCAAGGGTGCCGCTAAATCCCGAGTAGTCGCCCTGAATCTGAGCTCCCGTATCTTGATAGACGTCGCCCGCGGTGGCCAGGCCGCTGGGGGCGATGCCGAGAGGTCCGCTCAGCACGCTCCAAAGGATCGCGTCTGTCGCGACCTCGATGATCGTATTGTCATCAAGAAGTAATTCGGCGCCGAGCTGGCGGGTGCCTTCCTCATCCACCGTTGTCGATGTCGCGGCGAGTTGCAGGGAAATCACTTCATAGAGCTGACCGATATAACCGGCCTTAATGACTTCCGACGGCCCGGCCACCGTGGAGATGCCCACGATGCCACCCATGCTGCCGTCGTTGGCATAGGACAAGCTACTTGATCGACCGCCGGCGCCATCGACGACATCAGTCTGAATACCATATTTAGGGCTGGCGCGGATCTGCGCCTCCAGCAAACCTGCCGAGCAGAGGAGGATGCATAGTGCCTTACTGACTGGGTGCTTCATCATGGGAGGCTAGAACTTTCCGTAGAAATGAACGGCTGGTGCGGGATCGAGGAGGTGGAGTCCATTGGTCCCGAACACGAGGAGTTCCGCCCCCGACCAGACTCCGGTTTGCGAGGCCCTGGTCGCAGTTGTGTTGGGAAGTGATCGCCAGGTATCGGAGTCAGGCCGATATGCGGCACCGCTCGTGGCGACATTCCCGCCCGGTAACTCTCCCCCAAAGACCAGCATCTCAACGCCTGTCCAGACCGCTCCATGGCGGTAGCGGGCCAGCGGAAAATCAGCATTGGCCAACGGTGTCCATTCTCCCGCTTCAGGATCAAACGCGGCACCGTCTGCCAGCAGGTTGGCTACGGAACCCGGTGATTCAGTACTTGATCCGCCAAAGATCAGCATTTTCGTCCCCGTCCACACCGCGGTATGGCCGGTCCTTGGACTCGGAGCCCCCACACTTGAAACAGGGGTCCAGAGATCAGTCGTAGGATCGTAGATCCCGCCGCTCGCAAGCGGTTCGAAGTTGCCGTCCAAGCCACCCCAAACGATCATCTTCGTCCCCGTCCAGACCGCCGTGTGTTGGTGCCTCGCGGCAGGAGCATTGGCTGTTTCAATGGGCGCCCAAGAACCTTCAATACCGGGAATGAGCGGACCGGAGGGTGGTGAATAGGCTGCGCCATCTGCCGCGAGACCATTGCCATTCTTCCCGCCCCAGATAATCATTTTTGTATCTGCCCACACCGCGGTATGACCGCTGCGCGCCGCGGGTGCCTCCGACAGCGTAGTCGCCAACCAGCCACCAATAGGCGGGTCCGAGTCTGGAACGGGCGGTGCGTAGAAAGCTCCGCTTTGGGATTCTCCGGAATTGGTAAAACCGCCCCAGAGGATCATGCGATCCCCGGTCCACACGGCCGTATGATCGCTGCGCGCTGGCGAGGCGTCGCTTGTCGGCAAGGGTGCCCAAAGTCCAGTCTCCGGAGAGTAGATTCCTCCCTGGTTGCTCAGAGCATTACCGACCCGCCCTCCCCAGACGATCATTCCAGACTCTGTCCAGATGGCAGTATGGCGTGAACGTGGGCTCGGAGCACCCGAGGACGACACGGAACGCCATGGTGGGGCCGGGACTGACTGCACCTTGATATATCCGGCTCCAAGAAGTCCGGTGTCCGAAGGCGAGAGAGAAACTTTCAAACTCCCCCCTGCGGCTGGCGCCAGCTTATCCAAGGTCACAGAACCATCGGCCAGTTTTTCCGTCGTGATCGCTCCGTCCGGAACTGAGTCGGCCATCAAGGCATAGGCCACCGCCGCGATTCGCCGATCGGGTGCGAGCAACTGGAAGCCATTGGAGCCGTCGTTAAACCAGATGCGCAGGCGCACCTCGGGGTGGTCGAACGCGTCCGGCGTGATTGCATGCATTGCCTCCCCATCGGAATCCGTGACCGTCGCGTCACCCAGTAAGATCGCATACAGCCCTGCGGTGACGGTCAGAACGAGATGGCTCCCGGGGGCAGCACCTCCCACGCTACTCCCGTCATGGCTCCAATAGGTCGTGTCTCCGGCACCGTTAACCAGGGCAAATTTAAACTGCCCCTCACCTGCGAAATTAGTTCCGTCCACCACGATCCTGCCCTGGTAGTTGATCATGTGGGGGACCTGAGCCTCGAGACTGGAGAACGCCATCAGCGTCAACAAGCCGGCAACGAGGGATCTGATACGGAGGATGATACTCATAGCTTATTGGGACGCGGACTTCGCAACAGTTTCGGTGTCGGGAAAGAATTCTTTTTCGACCGGAACTCCGTGGTCGAGCTGCACGCGGGATTTCAACTTTCCCGAAGGATGCCAGGCCAAAGCGAGCCCGTGAGGATGGCCTTCAGCCATCGTCACCTCCGCCGCCTTTTGGCCATTGAGGTGCCATTTCAGGAAACGGCCGTTGAGCACCCCGGCTACGATGATGGCTTCGGATTTTTTGGTGCCGTTGTCATACCCTGTCTCTTATACACATCTGACGCTGCCGACGATCTACT
>CAJXVQ010000518.1 GCA_913060685.1 uncultured Verrucomicrobiales bacterium | reverse complement strand
TCTACACAGAGTAGATCGTCGGCAGCGTCAGATGTGTATAAGAGACAGTCCCAGAACATGCGCAATGCGGTTTATCTTAACACGGGGACAGATCGGTTGGTGGAAGCAGCTTACCTGATGGGATTGGCAAACTCCGATTGGTCGTGGGCGGTGAAGATCGCGGATCTTGATAATGATGGATTCAATGATGTCTTCATCACCAATGGCATGGAGCAGAGCATTCGTGAACTCGAAGGAAGTGCGGCCGGAGCGACGGGCACCGAGTTGCGTAAGGAAAAGAATTTGGCTTTTCGCAACTCCGGGAATCTTAAGTTTGAGGACAGCGGTGAATCCTGGGGGCTGGATCATTTTGGCTACAGTGTTGCCGCGGCCAATTGTGATTTTGACCGCGATGGAGATTTGGACATGTTTGTGATGCATCGCGACGAGCCACCGATCCTCTATGAAAATACTTCGAAGGGGAATGGTGTTTTGATTAAACTTGAGGGAGCTTCCGGAAATCGCGAGGGGATCGGAGCGACGATCAAATTGAAGACGGCGAACAGCACCCAGATCCGCCAAATTATTTTGACCCGCGGGTATTTGACCTCAGATGAAGCGGTTGCTCATTTCGGACTCGGGGAGGATGAGCAGATTGATTCCCTGGTCGTCTCGTGGCCTGACGGGCAGCAGCAAGAGTTTAAGAATTTGGCAGCCAATCATCTCTATTCCATTAAGGCATCCGGCGCAGTGCGACCGGCCGGGGTCAGTCCACCAAAATCAATTTTCGAAGAAGACGGGGACTTTCCGGTGGTTCGTCATACCGAACGGGAGTTCGATGATTTCGCGGTCCAACCTTTACTCCCGAATAAGTTGTCACAGCTTGGGCCGGGAATGGCGGTTGGAGACATCGATGGCGATGGCGATGATGATTTGGTGGTCGGAGGTGCGGCCGGAAGCGAGACGAGGATCCTGATCAATCACGAGGGTGTTCTCGGTGACCCTGAAGTCATTCCGGAGACGGCGAGATTCGAAGACATGGGCTTGTTGCTTCTTGATGTTGATGCGGACGGGGATCGTGATCTATTTGTGGTGAGCGGAGGGGTTGAATCCGGAGGTGCGGATTTGTGTGACCGCCTTTATCTCAATGATGGAAAGGGGCAATTTCGTATGGCTCCGGAAGGGGTCTTGCCGAAGGACGAAACGTCGGGTGGGCCGGTGACCGCTGCGGATATCGACCGCGACGGGGATCTTGATTTATTCGTGGGGTGTCGTTCGATTCCCGGGCAATATCCGCTGGCGCACGCCAGTCGCTTACTGATAAACGAAGGGGGCATATTTAAAGAGCAGCCCATTGCTGATTTGGGGATGGTGTCCGGAGCGACTTTCAGCGATGTCGATGGTGATGGCTGGCAGGATCTGTTGCTCGCCCGTGAGTGGGGTTCCGTGGCCTTCTTGAAAAACGAATCCGGCAAACTGGTTGATCGGAGTGTGGAGGCCGGTCTTTCCGAATTGACGGGATGGTGGAACGGAATTTCCGCTGCTGATCTCGATGGAGATGGTGATATGGATCTTGTGGCGACGAACTTTGGTCTCAACACAAAGTATCATGCTTCGCCCAATCACCCGGCTCTTCTTTACTACGGGAAGTTTGGAACGGATGCGATGCGCTTGGTCGAAGCCGAGTTTGAGGGTGATCAACTTTTGCCGGTGCGTGGAAAGAGTTGCTCGACGCAGGCGATTCCTCATCTGGCCAAAAAATTCACGACCTTTCATGACTTTGCTTTGGCAGACATGAAGCAAATTTATTCCAAGCCGGTGATCGCCGATTCGAGCAAGTTTTCGGCAACCAATCTCGCGTCAGGGATTTTTCTTAATGATGGGAAGGGCTGGTTTGAGTTCGAGCCTCTTCCCCGATTGGCACAGGTCGCACCTTCGTTTGGTCCGGTGGCGAGCGACTTCGACGGTGATGGCATCGTGGATTTGTTTTTAGCCCAAAATTTTTATGGACCCCAGCCGGAGACCGGAAGGATGTCGGGTGGGCTTGGGTTGATGCTTCGTGGAATTGGCGGCGGTCAATTTGAATCGCTGGGCCCTCTTGAGAGTGGCGTGAGCATGCCGGAGGATGCCAAATCAGCGTGCTTGGTCGACTTTGACGGAAATTCGTGGCCTGACTTATTGGTCGCAAGTAACAACGGGCTATTGCGATCATTCAAGAACTCCGGGGTCGGTCGGCGGATTCAGATTTCCCTTGCGGGTCGGGATGGGAATCTTGATGCGGTGGGTGCCACCGTGGTTGTTACTTCAGCTGACGGCTCTCGAACCGTCGCTGGAATTGGATCTGGAGGCGGCTATCTTTCCCAGTCCGCATCGAGGATATTTCTCTCTTCCCCCACTGCGGAAAAAGCGGTGGGTTTCAGGGTTTCCTGGCCTGATGGCAGTGAAAGTGATCACCAATTCGAGGGAGGGGAGGCAATTTTCAAGCTGAAACAGCCGGACTAATTCATTGACGCGATTTGGAAACAGTAGATTCTGGGGAAACACACTCACACCATTCATGAATTATCTTCTGTTGAAATCAACGATACTCGCCTCAGCGGCGAATCTCCTCGCTCTGGGATCCTCCCAAGCGGAATTATTAGTCTATTATCCGTTCGATGTTGAAAGCGGCACCGTCGTCGACAACCAGGGAACGCAGGGAAATGGTGTCTTGGTGGGTGGGGCAACCTACGGCGCGAGCAAGGATCCGACCTATGGGAATGCCTTCTATGGAAATAGGGCTGGTGCCAATGATGCCTATGTTCAAACCGGTCTCTCCGGAGATGCGCTGGGCTTCGGAGCAGGCGGCACCTACACGGCAATGGCATGGATTAACTGGAGCGGGGCATCAGGAAACGGCGATCACATGATTTTTGGCCAGGAAGATGGTAATGGCAACAATGCGCAGCTTCACCACGGCATCCGGGACGATAGCGCGCCGCTCAACGTCCACTTCGGTGGTTGGGGTGGTGCTCAGGATATTTCTGATGCCGGAGCAGTGGCGCCCGATACCTGGACTCACGTGGCCTGGCAGTATGACGGAACAAACAAGAACGTCTATGTTGACGGTGTCCTTTCCACGAGCGTAGCTGGAAATAACATCACTGACCCGACCTTTGACGTGATCATTGGCGGCCATGGACGTGACGCTCCTGATCCCGCCGGACAGAGTTTCAATGGCGCGATCGATGAGGTGAAGATCTATGATGAAGCCCTGACCGAGGAGCAAATTCAAGCTGCCATGCTGACGTCTGTTGATTCCGATGGTGATGGCCTGAGTGATGATCAAGAGTTAAACGTGCATTCCACGGACCCCAACAATCCTGATTCGGATGGTGATGGGCTGGATGATGGGGTTGAAGTTGCCAATATGCTGGATCCGAATTCAGGGGCCGGCGACGATGGTCCTGATGGAGATCCGGATATGGATGGACTGGGTAATCTTGATGAAATTGAAGTCCATTTCACGAATCCGCAGTCAGATGATTCGGATTCAGATGGCCTCAATGATAAGGAAGAGATCGAGACTTATGAAACCGATCCGAATGACGAGGACTCGGATGATGACTCGTTGACGGATGGTGTTGAGGTCAATGAGCATATGACCAACCCTAATCTCGATGATTCTGATAGTGATGGTTTTACTGATCCGGTAGAGCTTGCCCGTGGGAGCGATCCCAATGATCCCTCAAGTGTTCCTACTCTTGATCTTCCCGAGCCTCTTATTTACTACTCATTTGATATCGAAGATGGCTTGAATGTCGAAAACGTCGGATCCCTTGAAACAGCAGGCGTAATTTCTGGAGGAGCCACGTATGGCGAAAGTAAGGACCCATCGTTCGGCTCGGCATTCTACGGAAACCGGGCCGATGCAAATGATGCATTTGTCAGAACCGGATTTACGGGTGAGAACCTCGGGATGGGCGCGGGTGGAGTTTATACGGCCATGGCTTGGATCAAATGGGCCGGGAGTTTGGGGAATGGCGACCACATGATCTTCGGTCAGGATGATGGCGCCGGGAACAATGCCCAGTTGCACCACGGTATCCGGGACGATAGCGCCCCGCTCAACGTCCACTTTGGTGGTTGGGGAGGAGCCCAGGACATTTCTGATGCCGGAGCAGTCCCGGTTGATACCTGGACGCACGTGACCTGGCAGTATGACGGCACCGAAAAAGTGGTCTATGTGGATGGTGTGGAATCAGCTCGAGCGGCTGGAAATAACATCACCAATGCGGCCTTCGATGTCATTGTTGGAGCACACGGTCGCGATTCCAATCTCGATCCAGCTCCAGGCAATAGTTTTAATGGAGTGATCGATGAGGTGAGGATTTATGATCTGGCCCTCGTTGAAGCGCAGATCCAGGCCGCGATGATCCCGAACGCCGGAGCCGGTCCCAAGGAGCTCGAGGTGACTGAAATCAGTATTGATCAGGTGAACAAGATGTTCACCTTGAGTTTCAATTCCAGACCGGGAAAGACCTACTCTCTGCTGTGGTCTCCGGATATGGCAGATCGTCCGGACTACGATGAATTGGATGACGGTGTCGAAGCTGCGGAATCGGGAGATTCCACAACGATCACCTATCCGATCCCGGGGCAGGTTGGGGGCGAAATACCGGGCCGGGTATTCCTCTTCCTACGAGAAAATTGATCTCCCTAATTTGTGAGAGGCTCCCTGCGCGCGGGGACTTGTAAGAATTTAATAAGAAATCCAGCCTGGTTCCTCCGGGCTGGATTTCTTGCTTTATCAACGATGGGGAGAAAGTTTCAGTATTGCCTTGCGAGTCCGCAGAATGAGATGAATCGCGAAAGCGAATTGATCCAAGAGAATCGACTAAAGGGTTGGGGGAACCCAGGCGGCCACTCCTTTGTCTTCGAGTTGTTTACCGTAGTTGACGCGGAAGGGCTGGGTGGGTGACATGGGCGCGGTTTCGTTGACCTGTCTCTTATACACATCTGACGCTG
>CAJXVQ010000517.1 GCA_913060685.1 uncultured Verrucomicrobiales bacterium | reverse complement strand
GGTCTCGTGGGCTCGGAGATGTGTATAAGAGACAGGGGTTTTTCCATCTCAATCACTGGCAGCCGACGAATATCTTATCGTCTTCGCCGACGAAAAAAACCGCGCCACCAGCGGCTCCGAACTCCACACTAATTTCTCCCTGTCTGAAAATGGTGAATACCTCGCCCTCGTTTCACCAGACGGGACAATCGTCAGTGAATTCACCTACCCCTCCCAAGCACCTGACGTGTCCTACGGACCCACCAGGACTGGCAACGAACTCGTCCTCGTCAGTGAATCCTCACTCGCAAAAGCCAAGGTTCCAGATCTCGCCTACGACACCGCCGTGGGCGCCACCTGGCGTGACAACAACCCAGCATTCGATGACTCCAACTGGCTCGGTGGAGCCCTCGGCGTCGGATTCGAACGATCCAATGGATTTCAAAATGAATTCGGTATCGATGTCGAAGATGCCTGGAGTGTCAACTCGACCATCTACATCCGCGTTCCCATCGGCGGCAGTATTAACCCCGCCAACATCCAATCTCTCACCCTCCGTATGAAATACGACGATGGTTTCGCCGCCTTCATCAATGGTACCTACGCCATCGGGGCAAACGATCCAAGCACCCTGGTCTGGAATTCAGATTCCGCCGGTGATGTCACCGACACCCAGGCTCTCCAATTCCAGGACTTCGACATTTCGGCCAGCATTCCAAATCTTGTCGCGAATGGAAACGTCCTCGCCATCCAGGGGATGAACCGATTTTCGAATAGTTCGGACCTCCTCATCCGCCCCGAGCTGATCGCCACTCTCACCAATCCCGTAACACCCACGATCGGCTATTTTCAAACTCCCTCCCCTGGGTCCGAAAACCCGGCAAGCAATCTCGACTCTCTCCTTGGCGACACCACCTTCCAAACCGGACGGGGTTTTTTCACCTCAAGCTTCACTGAAACCATCACCGCGACCGATCCCGGCACCACGATCATTTACACCACTGACGGCTCCATCCCTTCTCCCGCAAATGGCACCCAGGTCGCATCCCTCGATACCGTTACCCTCGCCCAAGCCTCCATCCCCATTACTACGACCACCATCCTCCGCGCAATCGCCACTCGCCCGAATGCCCTCCCGACAAACGTCGATACCCAAACCTATCTCTTCCCCGCCGATGTCCTCAGCCAGGACGGAGCCGGATTCCCCACACCATCGAACAGCACCTCGATCTGGGACTACGAAATGGATCCCAACATCGTTAACGATCCCCGCTACCCCGACCTCGCCGACGATCTTAAATCACTCCCCTCTCTCTCCGTCAGCCTCCCTGCCGACGACATGTGGGGCACCAATGGCATCTACGCCAATCCTCGTGAATCTGGCACCGATTGGGAACGCGCCTGCTCCGTCGAATACATCCTCCCCGATGGCAGCTCCGGATTCCAGCAAGATGCCGGTATCCGCATCCAGGGGGCTGGCTCCCGCTTCCGGGACCGTGGAAAGAAATCACTCCGCATCGCCTTCCGCTCCGAATACGGAAGATCCAAACTCGACTACAAGCTCTTCGGCAACCGCGCCGCCGACAAGCTCGACAACATCGTCCTACGTGGGGCCTACTTCGACTCCTGGACCGTCCATACTTCCGGTAGCGGCACCGAGGGTATCGGACGCCGGAACGCCCTCCTCCTCCGCGACGAATTCGGCCGTCAATCGCACCAGGATATGGGAGCATCTCCCGTCGTCCAAGGAAACTGGGCCCACGTCTATTTCAATGGAATGTATTGGGGCATCTACAATCTCCACGAACGAATCGATGAGCACTTCGCCGAAGACCGTTTCGGTGGCGATGACGAGGAATACGATGTCCTCAAACAGCGCCCTCGTGGCCAATCAAATGGCTCCGCACCCGAAGTCGTCAATGGTGACCGATCGGCCTGGAACACCCTTCTCTCCACTCTCAGCGGAAACATTGCCTCCCAAGCCGTCTACAATTCCGTCCGCCGGCAACTCGATGTCGATTCCTTCGCCGACTACCTCATTCTCAACTTCTGGGGAGCCAATCTCGATTGGCCGCATAACAACTGGTATGCCATCCGGCATCGCCCCACCAATGGCCCCTTCACCTTTATCGCATGGGATGTCGAAAACTTCATCTTTGCCACCAGCGCGACCGGTCAACTCAACACCACCGTCAACAATTCCCCCGGCGTCATCTGGAGCCGCCTCCGCCTCAATGACGAATTCATGGCCTACTTCTACGACCGCGTTCACAAGCACTGCTTCAACAGCGGTGCCCTCACCCCTCCGGAAAACATCATCCGCTTTGAAAACATCACCAACGACATCCGTCCCGCCATGAATACCGAGGCCGCCCGCTGGGGCGACACCCGCGAAGAGCCACCCATGAATACCCTCGACCAATTCGATCCCGCGGTGAGCCAAAAAATCACTAGCTACTTCCCCGCCCGCACCAACATCTTCATCAGCCAACTCCGCTCCCAAAACCTCTACCCCGACACCGATCCCCCGATCCTATCCCAGCATGGTGGCCAATTACTTCCAGGAACCCACGTCACCCTAAGCAACCCCAACGGCGGCGGCACCCTTTACCACACTACCGACGGCACCGACCCCAGACAGCCAGGTGGAAGCATTAACCCATCCGCCAGCACCTCTTCCACCCTCCCCATCAACAATCCCCAAACGGTGCTCGCCCGGGTCCGTTCAAACGGCGGCGAATGGTCCGCTCTCACCAATGCCGATTTCGTCACGGCTCTCGATCCCGCCCCCGGACAACTCGTCATCAGTGAAATTCACTACCACCCAACCGCTCCCTCCACCGCAGAAATTCTCGCCGGATTCACTGACCAGGATGATTTTGAATTCATCGAACTCACCAATACAACTTCATCCCCTCTCGACCTCACCAATCTCGCCTTCACCGCCGGCATCCATATCGATTTTTCAACCCTCTCCCCAAGTGAACGTATCATTCCAGCCAACGGCCGAATCCTCCTCGCCCGCAACCCCGCCGCCCTCAATCAGAGATACGGGGCCTCCGTAAATGCCCTCGCCAGCTACTCCGGATCACTCGACAACGGAGGCGAAACAATCACCCTGAGCCTCCATTCCGCCGCTTTTCTTACTCTCACCTACAACGACAAATTCCCCTGGCCCGAATCTCCCGATGGCAACGGCCCCTCCCTCGTCTTGACTTCCCCCAACTCGAATCCTGACCTCCAAAATTCTCTCAATTGGCAATCCTCCCCAAGCAACAACGGATCTCCTCTCTCAACCGACATCGTCTCCTTCGTGGGCAACCCCACCGCTGACGATAATCAGGATGGCATTAACAACCTCCTGCACTTCGCTCTTACAGACAGTTCTAGTCCACTCTTCCTTCCATCAATGGGCTTCGAAGAAGCCAATCCCACCTACACCTTCCAAAGAAACCTGACCGCCCAGCTCAACTACACCGTTGAATACTCGGAAGATCTCATCACGTGGACAGGACTGGATCAAAATGCTCTTCAGGTGATCATCCGAAACAACAATGCAACGGCACTCTACTCCTTCCAATCTTCAACTCCCACGCTCCCGCATAGCCAGCAGTTCTTCAGACTCCGGGTTACCCAACCTTAGCAGGGTGCAAAAAAAGACCCACCGAACTTTCGCTCAGCGGGTCTTGGATTGCGTGTGAAAGATTTCGCTAGGGCTTCTCCACCCGAAAGAACAACTTTCCAGGAACACGCCCGGAGACCCCAATCTCGACTCTGCCAACTCCTGCCGCATCGGTCGTTGAAGAAGTTCCATTGATGGGATTTTCAACAGTCGTGAAATCCCTGAGGTCCGCAGAACTCGTGATGTCGTAAGCTCTGCTCGATTCTCCGAGATACTCAATAAACACCGTCGTCTCACTGACGAAGCCAAACCCGGTAACCACCACATCTCCAAAGGGGCTGGCTCCGGTTGGGGCCACCGCTTCATTGTGAAGTCGGAGATACTCGATATCCCAGTCTCCACTCAGATCAGACGCGAAATCTCCAAGAAGGTAACCACCTCCGGCATAGAGCGAGTTTTCAGAACCCTCAACGCCACCACCCGGGGCAAGATCATCTCCATAGATCAGCACGCCATCTCTCCAGGCCCAATAACGTTGATCAGCTTCGACATAAGCAACACGGAAGACCGTCATCCCGGCCGAGTTACTTGCTGTCGATACTACGCCGTCTCCCAAGCCGGTGCTCATCTCGTCCTCGTTAATATTCAAACGAAAAGCAGGTTCACCCGGAGGATTGATAAACATCCCGAAGCCGCCAAGGTCGGTGTCAGGAAAAGCAATCGTCCCTTCCTTGAGCCTCACGGCGACTTCTACCGTAAAGTCACCCAAAATCGACACCCGGCTGATACTCCCGCCGTAGTCCGATCTGAACAATGCTTCCGGGATCGCCGCGCCCTGATTCGAAGAACCAATCCCCCCGGCATAAGTCTGCGGCGTCCACATCTCCTGATCCACGCCGGTTGCCATTGCAGGATTCACAAACCAATCAGCAATACCCGCGGCATCGAGATCCTGACCACTCGGATTCTCCTCCATTTCATAGAGGTAATCGAATCCCGATGAAGCGAGGGAGTTTGGAAGTCCGGAGAAATCCTGGGTCGTGCCCGACTCCGATGTTGGTGCCCAATCCAACCCACCCGAATTCTCGGCAAAGGCACGATAGAAGTAGGTCGTATTTCCAAGGAGCCCCGTGACTGTCTCGGAAAAGGCACCTCCGACACTGCCGATAAAAATCGAATCATCCCAAGTCCCGGCATTAGTGCCCCCATCAGTCGTTCCATAGAAAAGAGTGACTTCCGGGTCTTCGTTCCCGCTTGCGGTCACCATCCCATTCATTGTGAGTGAACCTGCTCCTGTCGAAGAGCCAGGTGAAACTTCGATCGATGGACTCCCGGGAATAAGAGTCATGACACTCTGGGACGCTGTCTCTTATACACATCTGACGCTGCCGACGATCTACTCTGTGTAGAT
>CAJXVQ010000516.1 GCA_913060685.1 uncultured Verrucomicrobiales bacterium | reverse complement strand
ATCTACACAGAGTAGATCGTCGGCAGCGTCAGATGTGTATAAGAGACAGCCGCTAAGGTATTCGCTTAATTTTCCCTTAACTAAATCCCAATCGTCGGCCAATTTTTTTCCATTTTGATCATTTGTGTCATTGGGTTCTCCGCCTTCGATATCGTTGCTCATCTGGGGTTCTCTAAAACTAATTATTTATTCACAATCGGCGTTGACCCACTCAAAGGCCTGCGTCCGCCGACCCCATAAAGCTGCCCTCACAACACCTCTTAGAAAACCAAAAATTGCAGAGAAAAAAAATCTGAAATCCGAGGCGTTGTTCCACAAACGATCCACGGTTTTTTTATAAAAAACACTCCCCTTGGGTTTCTTAACACTCCTTAATCAGTGTTTCATTTTTGCCCCGATGAGGCCTTCACCCAGTGTCAAAAGTGTCCGGATGGGCCACATCCAGAAATGTCACCTTAGAAGACGACACGTTCGTTTCCATAAGGATCTCATGACTTATCGAGATTCCGTCCGTCTCCGGAACGCGTTACTTCACCAACTCAATCAACGCTCATTTTTTTTTTGCGATATAGCCGCCAATGAATCCGCAGAAGTAGGTGATCGCGGCATTTAGTGGGAAAAACCATTCTGAAGCCAGCTTCGGCCTGGAATTCTTGAGGGAATCACCAATACCACCCATTCCCAGCTGGTCCAAAACGATCATCAGCTCCGGCCGAAACCACGCGACCAGTAAGATCGACATCACCGTTCCCACAATCAGTCCTGCCGTCGATGATTTCCACGGCAAAAGGGCCGCCATTAAGACACCCAGCAAAGGCCCATAGGTATAGGCAACCATCCCAAAGGCGAGCCCGATGAGATCGCTGTCCTCATTCTTTGAATAGATCCACCAGAGCCCCAATCCCGCCACTGTCAAAACCACTCCCCAGAGACAAACCGCGATCCGTGACTTCCTTACCATTTCAGCTCCGCCTCCTTCATCCTCCATCCGTTCGCGACCATAGATTACCGACAAGCTCGTCTGACTCAGCGCCGCCAGAATCGAATCCAGACTCGAGATCGCCGCCGCAAACGCTCCCGCCAAAATCAGGCCACTCACTCCCATCGGCACTTCATTCACGATCCAGGTCGGAAAAACGAAATTTGAATTCCCCGCAAACTTGGCCGCCAACTCCGCACTCGGCGCAAATTTTTGATACCAAGCAAACAAACCTGCTCCCACCGCCAACATCAAGACGGTGATCAGGATCGAAACACTGCTCCAGCACATCGCCTTGCGAGCATCCTTCACATTCCCGCAGCAGAACATCCGCTGGGTGTTAAGCTGATCCACCCCGAATGCCGTGAAGTTCTGGAACGGCATCGCCAACAAACCCACCCAAAGCGTGTAGCGCAGCTCCGGGTTTTCGAATACCGAGGTAAAATCAAGCCACTTCATCTTGTCCACCTCCGCGCCATCCACAACCACCTGATTATACTGCACGATATCAGCCCAACCAACATGGTAAACCAACAGCCCTAACGCCAGCAGCCCTCCACAGATGAAGAGCACAAACTGCATCACATCGGTCCAAATCACCGTTCGCATCCCCCCCATAAAGGTCCACAAAATGGCAATCACTCCGATGACCACGATACAAACCCGTGCATCCAATCCCGTGACCACCTGAAGAATGATCGCTGTTACCAACACTCTGACACTCTGCCCCAGGATCGAACCCACCGAAAAAAGACCCGTCACCAACCAACGAACCTTTTCCCCAAGTCGATTCCCCATGAAGTCATATGGGCTGTAAATCTCCCGTTCATAATAGAGAGGCACCAGCCAATGAGCCACCGCAAAGCGTGCAATGATCGATCCCAACCCCCACTGAAGATAGGTCCAGTCACCCGACATCGCATAAACCATCCCGGGAACGCCGATGAATGTCAGCGCGCTAATCTCGGTCGCGATCATTGATCCGCTCACCGCCCACCAAGGCAACATTTTCCCCCCTAGGAAAAAATCTTTGATACTGGCTTGCTGCCCCGACATCCGATGCCCCACCCAGGTCGTAAGAACCATGTATCCCACCACGACAGCCCAATCCAATCCTGTGAATTCCATGGAAGCACCCTACCCACCTCCCTTCACCTGTCGATGCAGAGTTCTCCACAAAATGCTTTCAACACTCTATTAACCTTGTGACCCCAGCCCCCTCGCTCTAACGTCCAGAAACCGATCAAGGAGGATTAATATTAGCGACGAAAAAACACGAATCGTTGGGATCATCCCGGCCCGCTGGGCCTCTTCCCGCTTCCCCGGAAAGCCCCTCCATCCCCTGCTTGGAAAACCTCTCCTCCAACACGTCTTCGAGCGCGCCTCCCTCTGCCAGGAACTCGACGAACTCGTCATCGCCACAGACGACGACCGCATCGCCGACCTCTGCCAGACCATTGGCGCCCGCACCATTCGCACCCGCGCCGATCACCCCTCCGGCACCGACCGAATTGCCGAAGCCGCCACACAATGCGATTCGCCAACCCACGTCATTAATATCCAGGGCGACGAGCCTCTCCTCGATCCCGAACTCGTCGACACCCTCGCCCGCGAACTCCGCGACGATCCCGCCCTCCCGATGATCACCGCCGGCAGCCCACTCGATGACCCGGCGCTCATCGCCGACCCCAATATCGTCAAGCTCGTCCTCGACCGGCTCGGCAACGCCCTCTACTTCTCCCGCTCCCCCATCCCCTTCCGCCGCGACGCGGTCCCCACCCTTTCCACTTATCGTCACCTCGGCATCTACGGATACCGCGTCGATTTCCTCCAACGCTTCATCTCGCTCCCACCCTCACCGCTCGAACAAGCCGAGGGCCTGGAGCAGCTTCGCGCGCTCGAAGACGGAGCAACCATCCGTGTTCACCTCACCGAACACGAAGCCATTGGCCTCGACTCACCTGATCAAATCCCACTCATCGAATCGCTCCTCGCTTCACTGCAATGAAATACATCTTCGTCACCGGAGGAGTCGTCTCCTCCCTCGGGAAAGGACTCGCCGCCGCCTCCATCGGCACCCTCCTCGAACACCGTGGACTCAAGGTCCAACTCCAAAAATTCGACCCCTACCTCAATGTCGATCCCGGCACCATGTCACCCTATCAACATGGCGAGGTTTACGTTCTCGATGACGGAGCAGAAACCGATCTCGACCTTGGCCACTACGAACGCTTCACCCACGCGAACCTCTCGCAAGTCAATAGCCTGAGCTCCGGCCAAATCTTCGAAAGCGTGATCAAGAACGAACGCGCCGGCAAATACCTCGGCGCCACCGTCCAGTTCATCCCGCATGTCACCGATGAAATCAAGGACCGCCTTCAAATCGCCACCGAGAGCAATCCCGACACTGACGTCATCATCACCGAGATCGGCGGCACCGTCGGCGACATTGAAGGTCACCTCTTCCTCGAGGCCCTCCGCCAGTTCGCACTCCAGGTCGGACACGAGAACGTCTGCTTCATTCACGTCACCCTTCTCCCCATGGTCAAGGCTGCCGGTGAAATCAAAACCAAACCCACCCAGCAATCCGTCGCCAAGCTTCGCGAAATCGGAATTCAACCTGACATCATCATCTGCCGCACCGAGCACCACCTCGACGATGACAACAAGCGTAAGATCGCCATGTTCTGCAACGTGCAGAAAAAGAACGTGGTCGCCTTCCGCGATGTCGAAAACACCATCTACGAATGCCCGCTCGATCTCCGCAAGGATAAGATCGATCGTCTCGTCTGCGATAATCTTGGTCTAAAATCAGCTACACCCGACCTCTCAAAATGGCAGAGCTTTGTCGATCGACTCGTTCACCCTTCCAAGATCACCTCCATCGCCGTTGTCGGAAAATACATCGAACTGAACGACGCCTACAAATCGATTTACGAATCCCTCACCATCGCCGGGGCCGAGCACGACACCGCCGTAAAGGTTGTCAAGATTGACGCCGAGGATATCGAGAAGGAAGGAGCCGAAGCCATCATCGGAAACGTCAACGGCATCCTCGTCCCGGGCGGCTTTGGCGAACGTGGAACCCAAGGAAAAATCCTCGCCGCCCAGTTCGCCCGCGAGCACAAGATTCCCTTTCTCGGCATCTGCCTCGGCATGCAGATCGCCACCATCGAGTTCGCCCGCAATGTCTGTGACCTCAAGGGTGCCAACTCGACCGAGTTCAAGAAAGACACTCCCCATCCCGTCATCAGCCTTCAAGAAGAGCAGCAAGGTATCACCGACATGGGAGCCTCCATGCGACTTGGATCGAGCGAATCCCTCCTCTTCCCTGACACGAAGTCCCACGAACTCTACAACCATGCCGACACCATTCACGAGCGCCACCGCCACCGCTGGGAATTCAATCCCGCTTACCGCGAACAGCTCGAATTCAAAGGCCTCAAAATCGCCTCGACCTCAAAAAAAGAAGGCCTCGTCGAGATCATCGAAATTACCGACCATCCCTTCTTTATTGGTGCGCAATTCCACCCCGAATTTAAGTCCAAGCCCAACCAGCCCCACCCCCTCTTTTCCGGGCTCATCGCAGCCTCCCTCGAGCAATCTTCATGAATGCGGAACGCCTCATCGTTGGCCTCGCCGGACCTGAGCTCACCGCCGGGGAAGCCGCCCTTTTCCGGGACATCCAACCTGCTGGCTACATCCTCTTTTCGCGCAATCTCGTCTCGGCTCCCCAAATCCGAGAACTGACGGACGCCCTCTCCAACCTCTCCATCGACCTCCCCTTCATCTCCATTGACCAGGAAGGCGGTCGCGTCTGGCGCACCCGCGAATTCAGTTGCGCCCCGCCTGATGCCGCCACCTTCACCGAGAAAGCAACCCCGATCCAGATCGCGAAATTCGGAGCTCTCACCGGACAGCTGCTCGAAATTCTCGGTATTAATCTTAACTTCGCCCCCGTCCTCGATCTCGACCACTTCCCCGATCCTGTCTCTTATACACATCTGACGCTGCCGACGATCTACTCTGTGTAG
>CAJXVQ010000515.1 GCA_913060685.1 uncultured Verrucomicrobiales bacterium | reverse complement strand
ACGAGATCAGCCTCGGTCTCGTGGGCTCGGAGATGTGTATAAGAGACAGGAGTCTTTCTTGCCCCTTCTGATATGGAGGAGCTTTCGATGTTGATCCGGATTGGAAATGAAGTGGAAGTTAAGACCGCCGGATGATACACTCACACCGTTACCCAAACTATGGAACTGCTTGAATTTGAGAAGCCAATCGCTGAATTGGAAAAGGAACTCGATCTGCTTAGGAATAAATCCCGGTCGCAGAATATTGACCTGACTTCGGAAATCTCTGCGATTGAGGGGAAACTTGTGGAAACCCGGCGCCATATTTACGAGGATCTCACTCCTTGGCAGCGTGTCCAGATCGCTCGCCACACCAAGCGTCCGTATATGTTGGATTACATCGCCAGAGCTTTCACCGATTTCACCGAGTTACATGGTGACCGAATCGTGGGGGATGATCACGCGATGCCGGGTGGCTTTGCCACAATCGACGGTCAGCGATGCGTTGTCCTGGGCCACCAAAAAGGCCGCGATTTGAAGGAGAACCTGAAGCGGAATTTCGGGAGCGCTCATCCGGAAGGGTATCGCAAAAGTCTTCGGTTAATGGAAATGGCCAATAAATTTTCCCTGCCAATCGTGGCGCTCATTGACACTCCGGGAGCCTTTCCGGGAATCGGGGCGGAGGAGAGGAATATCGCCGAGGCAATTGCCCGGAACCTGCGCGAAATGATGCTCCTCAATGTTCCGATTGTTGCCGTTGTTCTTGGCGAAGGTGGCTCGGGAGGAGCTCTCGGGATCGGGGTCGCCGACCGTGTCCTCATGATGGAAAACGCTTACTACTCGGTGATCAGTCCCGAGGGATGTGCCGCGATTTTATGGAAACATCGCAAACACGCCCCGGAAGCGGCCGACGCCATGAAAATTGCCGCGCCTGATCTCGCCAAACTCGGCCTTATTGACGGTGTGATCCCTGAAGTCCCCGGAGGTGCTCATCATGATCCCGATGCGGCCGCTGATGCGCTCCGTGATGAGATTTCGGAGCAGCTCAAGGAACTCCTCAAGCTCTCTCCAAAAGATCTCAAGGCCCAGCGCTATCAGAAGTTCCGCAGCTTCGGCGAGTGGGAGCAAGGTTAGGACAAAGCTGACTCAAGGGCTCTCCCTACCTCCAGATCGGTCTCCGGGAAGACGGTGCGGAGGTCAAGAAAGAGGGCGTCGTCGGTGGTGTAGCCGACGATGGCGGGGTCTCCGAGGCGCAGCTTTTTGGCGAGCTTGGGAACGGATTGATTTCGAGGTGCCAGTTTGATGGCCACTGAAGGGAATTCACTTCGAGGCATGGTTCCGCCGCCGGGGCGGGCGAGAGTGTCTTCGATGGTGATCTCGATGTTTCCGGTAGGGAGACCTGCGATGATTTTTTCGGCGCGGGCTTTCAGTTCCTCGACGGCTTTGGCGAGGAAGGTGAGGACGGGGACATCGCTCTTGCTTGGGTCGGCTTTGGTCTCGAGATATTGGTCGATGGATTCCTGCAGAGTGGTGAGGATGAGCTTGTCGCAACGGACGGCGCGGAAAAAGGGCTCCTTTTTGATCTCGGCGATCATGTCGGCGCGGCCACCGATGATGCCGGATTGCGGGCCGCCGAGGAGCTTGTCGCCGGAGAAGATGACGAGGTCGATGCCGCGGCGCAGGCATTCCTGCGGGGTGGGTTCGTGCTCAATGGGCGCGAGTTCGTCGGTGTTCATCATGGCGCCGGAACCGAGGTCTTCGACGAGGGGTAAACCATGGTCGTGGGCGAGCTTGGCAATCTCGGAAATCTCGGGTTCGCCGATGAAGCCACCGATGTAGAAGTTGGATCGGTGGACTTTGAGAATGAGGGCGGTTTGCGGAGTGATCGCTTTCTCGTAGTCGTAAAGGTGGGTCTTGTTGGTGGCTCCGACTTCGACGAGTTTGGCCCCGGAAGTTTCAAGGATCTCGGGGATGCGAAACCCACCCCCGATTTCCACCAATTCAGAGCGGGAAACGATGACTTCGTTTTTCCCCTCGGCGACGAGGGTGCGCAGAGTGAGGACAAGGGCGGCGGCGCAGTTGTTGACGGCGGTGGCGGCTTGCGTTTCGAGAAGGCAGGCGAGGGCTGTTTCAAGGTAGCCGGCACGCTTGCCACGAGAGCCCGAGGGGAGGTCGAATTCGAGATTTGAGTAGCCGGTGGCGATCTTCTGCAAGGCTCCGGCCGCACGGGGGCCGAGGGGCGAGCGGCCAAGGTTGGTGTGGATGAGGACGCCGGTGGCATTGATGACCGGTTGGAGGCGGGAGTTGGCAAACTCGAGGAGGCCCTGGCGTGTCGATTTTTCGATCTCCTCGCGCGTGTGCTCACCTTCGGCGAGGATGAGCGTCCGGAAGCGGTCGATCTCGCGTCGGACGAAAAGATTGACCAGGGGGCGGGGGAGCCCGACTTCTGGAGCGAGGGCGGCGGCGAGTTTTTCGACAGAAGGGAGGGCTGCAAGCTTGCTCATGGTGATGGAAGAACCATGGTGCAAGATCACGCCCGCGTAAAGTGGCAGTATGAGGCTAACCGATCCAGCGGATGCCTCCGTCCTCGAAGACGATCTTACGTTTCTTGAAGAGCGCTCCGGTGGCCTTCTTGAAGACTTTTTTACTGACGCCAAGTTCGAGGTTGATGGTCTCGGCGGGGGATTTGTCATCGATGCCCCAGAAGCCGCCGCGAGATTCGAGCTCAAGTTCGAGGCGGGTTTCAAGGTCGTCCACCTTGGCATTGCCGGGAGCGTAGAGCGAGAGGTCCACCTTACGGTCGTTACGGACCTGGGTGACGTAAGCCTTGAGCTTATCTGCGTAGAAGAGTTCTTCGAAGACTTGGTTTTTGAAGAAGAGGCCGGAGTATCTGCCATCGACGATGGCTTTGTATCCCATCTCGGTTTTGCCAAAGACGATCACGTCGACCTCTCCGCCCTCGGGGTAGTCTGGGGTGTCGGTGGAGAAGTGGCGGGCGATACGCTGGGTGGCCACGAGCCGCTCGCTCTTGGGATCGAGATAGACGTAAACCACGACGGGCTGACCGATTCTCGGGAGGTTGCTTTGCTCGGCATAGGGAAGAAGGAGATCTTTGGCGAGGCCCCAATCGAGGAAGGCTCCATTGTTGTTTGAGGCGAGCACGCGGAGGACTCCAAATTGTCCCGGCATGACGGTGGGCTGTCTTTCGGTCGCAATGGGGCGGTCTTCAGAGTCGCGGTAGATGAAGACTTCGACCATATCGCGATCTTCGGTCACCCTTTCGCCATTCGGAAGGAGGAGTTCGCCGAGTTCGCCACCATCGAGGATGGACCCGGCGTTGACCTCCCGAAGGTAGGGAAGTTTGATTCGGTCACCGATCGTTGCCATGTCGTGACGCTATCGGGGTTTTGTCGCTACGTAAACCGTGCTCTCAAAGTCCTCGTCCTGAATGGGATTGTGAAAGGGAACAATGTGCGATTCAACGGACTCGAAGACTTCGCCGAGTGACTTCAGGAATGTCTCCTCGGGCGGGTCATCCGACCAAAGGCCAAAGACTCCGCCGGGTTTGATTTTATCGGAGAATTTGCGGAGGCCTTCGGTCGAGTAGAAGCGGGCATTGTCCTTCGTCAGGAGGTGGGCGGGGGAGTGGTCGATATCGAGGAGAATGGCGTGATAGCTTTCGATTGCCGGATCATAGCCATCGCCGAGAGAGAGTTCGAAGAAGTCCCCGAGAACGTATTGGCAGCGTGGGTCGTCATTGAGGCCTTTTCCCAGCGGGACGAGTTCTTTTTCATGCCATTCGATGACGGGCTTCAGATAGTCCACGATCCGAAGTGTACCGACTTCCGCGAACTCGAGGGCCGCGCGCGCGGTGTAGCCCAGGCCCAGGCCTCCGACCGCGACATCGAGTTTTTCATCCGGGAAAGATTTGATGGTCGCGGCCAGTCCCAGTCTTGAGAGTTCCTGCTCCACGACGGTGAACATGGAGGACATCAGAAAGGCGTTTCCAAGAATGATTTCGTAAATCTCCTCGTTCTCGAGTGAGAGGACCGTTCGTTTTCGTAGAATGAGGTCTCCGATCGGGGTTTTTTGGTAGTCGAGCTCCTCGAATCTCGGGATGTGCGCCATGCCGGAGATGTAGTAGGGACGGGGGAAGGAGGCGAGTCTGAAAAAAAGTTCAAAAACCTTCTTGCCTCAAGTCTCGGTGGATTGTAATTCACCGCCGTCCGCAACGACTACGACCCGTTCGTCTAATTGGTTAGGACTCCGCCCTTTCACGGCGGCAACAGGGGTTCGAGTCCCCTACGGGTTGCCAAAAGGCCGCTGATGCTCAATGAGCTCAGCGGCCTTTTGCGTTATGTCCGATGGGGTGGGGGCGGAAGATTACTCTGCCTGAAGTCCGGTTGAACCGCTTCATGTTCACTCTCGGTTGAGATGGTCTCGAGATCTGGAAATCTGTTGCGCTTAAGAGAATGTCTTCATAAACACGATTCATGCGATTTGGGCCGATTTTCATAATTTTCACTTTGAGCCTTTGTTGCATTTGTTTGGCTTCCAAGGAATTGACGAGGTTGGATGATTGCATTCTTGTGCAAACCGAGTGGGCTGATGGCGATAGTTTCTTGGTGCAGACAAAATCGGGTGAAAAATACACGGTGCGTCTCTACGGCGCTGATTGCATGGAGCATCACGTCACTGATGAATCTGATGCGCGGAGGCTTCGATCTCAGAGGCGATATTTTGGGATATCGGAACATGGCGGAGATCCCAAAAGCTCTATTGCGAAGGCGAAGGATCTTGGATCTGAGGCAACGAAAGAGACCCGCAGGATTCTAAGCAGCCCTTTTACGCTCCACACCGCTTTTTCGGATGCCCGGGGTGACGGGAAATATAAGAGGATTTATGGTTTTATTGACACTTCGAGCGGGGAGGACTTGGCTGAACATCTCGTGTCGATTGGGCTTGCGCGTGCTTTTGGGGTTGTCTCTTATACACATCTCCGAGCCCACGAGACCGAGGCTGATCTCGTATGCC
>CAJXVQ010000514.1 GCA_913060685.1 uncultured Verrucomicrobiales bacterium | reverse complement strand
GAGATCAGCCTCGGTCTCGTGGGCTCGGAGATGTGTATAAGAGACAGGTAGTGGATTGAGCAGAAGGTTTTGTTCTGCCGGGATGATGGCTGAAGGAGTCAGAACGCCCGCTGTTTTGCCGACCATGAGCCAGTCATCGCCTTGATCGGTTGAGCCTTTCCCTGGTGGGTCATCGCGCCAACCTTGATTTTTCCAAAGCTCGCCTCCAATGATCTTGGTGGGAATTCTCACCGTCACGAGAGACCTCGGGATTCGACGTGATCCTGCCGTTGTCAGATGGACCAAGAGTTCCAGTGCGGCGAGGGCACGGCTCGTTGAGAGATAGACCATGGGGCGACCTGGTGAATTCCAGCGCCCACCGTAAAGTCGGGCGCCTTCGCCGGAGAGGGCGGTCTTGGCCCACTTCGGAGCAACCAGCCGATAGGCGAGGATGAAGTCCTGTGTCTCAGTGAGGTCCATGACTAGAAGATTCCGTGATCAATCCGCCCGAGGAGGTTCTCTACTTCGCGGGCTCCAAATTCAGTGTCTGCGTAGCTCAAGGGGCTTTCTCCCGCTGTTCCGGGGTTTTCTGTTTTAAGCCATTCGCGGGTGGCGGCCTCATCTCCAAAAACTCCGTAGGCGATTCCAAAAAGACGGGTAAAGCGAACGAGGCGCTCACTCTCAGCTTGGGAAAATTGACGGGTTTTCTTGCGGCGATGGAGGGTGGCATTAGACATTCCCAGATAGATGCCAAGTGCCTCCTCGGGGATATCGAGGAGGTTTCGCAACGCGGCAAACTCCCTGAAATAGAGACCATCTCTGATCCTCTCCACCACCGGAGTCTGGGCCTCCGTGTCTGTTTCAGCGACAATACTCTCTGGAGTTTTCTCCTGATTCCAATCCTTTGGAAAAAAGAAATGAGTGATCGGCTTATCGCTGTATTTCATGGGTGAATGATAAGTCTAAAATCAGGACCCAGTCAAATCAAAATTAGTCATTCCTTACTACAAAAGTAGGGAGATTGAAATTAAGGCGAATTGCCGTGATTCGAATTGCGGCTGTCGTGGTTGTCGTAAGAAGAATATTCAAACCAGTGGAGAGATGCAGAAAATCGAGGGCGAGATACATCAAACCACCCGCGAGAGCAGCGGTGGCATAGATTTCTTTTCGAAAAATCAGGGGCACCTCGGCACGAAGGAGATCTCGAATAACTCCACCGAAAGTTGCGGTGACCATGCCCATTCCCACGGAAGCCCACCAAGCGAGACCATTGGCTTGGGAAACCTGCACGCCGATGCAGACAAACACTCCAAGGCCAAGAGCGTCAAAAAGGGAGACCGCTCGCTCGGCTCTTTGCCAGATTGGTTGGCCGTAGAATGAGGCGATGGTGGCGATGGCCGCGACAATCAAATAGGCTGGATCGGTCAGAACGGGAGGGGGCGTGACCCCGATCAACAAGTTGCGCAGGGTTCCGCCTCCCACGCAGGTCACGGTGGCGAGCATGAACATCCCGAAGAGGTCCATTTCCTTTTGTCGTCCCGCAATCGCACCTGAGACAGCAAAGACAAAGACACCGATTAAGTCGGCGAAATAGAGAGGAGAAATCACGAGTCAAATGAGGCATTTTTCGCCAATTCTGGCAACTCTAGTGAAAGTCGTGCGAGACGGTGGCGAGGTCGCTCGAGACGCCCAGAGGTTGAAGCGAGGTGACGTAGACCGTGGGCTGCCTACCCTCGGTGATTTGCAAGCGACCCTGAACGAGAAGAAAGGATTCACTCATGATTATGAGTTTGTATGTGTGGAAGGTCTTGCGTGGGATGAAGAGATTGGCGATGCCGTATTCGTCCTCCAGCGAGATGAAGCAGTGACCTTTGGCGGTGCCCGGGCGTTGGCGGCAGATCACCAAGCCGGCGATGATGAGTGGCTTGCCATGGGGCATTTCAAAAAGGCTGGTCGAAGTGGCGAGGTTGACCTTTTGCTCCTTTCGCCAAAGGCGCATCGGGTGTGGCCCGGTGGTCGAGCCGAGGAGGGCGAAATCGGTATTGAGGCGCTCGGCGGGCGTCATCATGCCGAGAACGTGTTCCTTGGGAGGTGGGGTTGAAAAGAGATCATCGAGCGGCATTTGCTCGGCCTGCCAAAGGGCGTCACGACGGTGCTCGATTTCAGGGAGATCGTTGAAGGCACCGGCGGCAGCGAGAAGGCGGCGTTCCTTGATATTGGGGCGGACCCTTCGCAGGAGTTCTTCAAGCGAGACGAAAGTTTGCATGGACCGTTCCTCGATCAAACGTTCCATGGTGTTTTGGCGTAGGCCTTTGAGCCGGTGCAAGCCCAGTCGCAGAGTGTGATCATCGATGACCTCTGTTGTCACCATGGAGTGAATCACCGAGATGGGCTTGGTGCGCACGCCATGGCGTTTTGCGTCCTGCATGAGGGTGTTGACCGAGTAAAATCCCATCGGTTGGTTGTTGATGAGCCCGCAGTAGAATTCGGCCGGGCGATGGACCTTGAGCCAGCAGGAGGCGTAGGCGATGAGGGCGAAGGAAATGGCGTGGGATTCCGGGAAGCCGTAGAGGGCGAAGGAGCCGATGGAATCGATCACGCGCTGCTGGACTTCGGGCGAGATCTTGCGTTCGTTCATACGGGTTTTGAGTTTGTTGACGATGGCGTTCATGCGTTCGTCCGAACGTTTGAACGCCATCGCTTTGCGGAGAAAATCAGCTTCTACTCCCGAGAAGTCTGCGATCACCATGGCCATGCGGAGGACTTGTTCCTGGAAGAGGGGGACACCAAGGGTTCGCTTCAAGATGGGCTCGAAGTCGGGATGAATGTATTCCACCTGCTCGCGATGGGTGCGGCGGTTTAAGTAAGGGTGCACAAGGTCCCCCACGATGGGGCCGGGGCGTATGATGGCGACCTCGATGGCGAGGTCATAAAAGCAGCAGGGCTGCATAATGGGGAGGGTGGCCATCTGGGCGCGTGACTCGACCTGGAAGGTGCCCACGGTGTCGGCCCGGCAGAGGAGATCATAGGTAGCAGGATCGTTTTTTGGGATTTTGGCAATATTGACCGGGCGGCCGCGGCGCTCGCAAATTTTTAAGGTGTCCTCCATTGCGGCGAGCATGCCGAGGCCGAGGAGATCGACTTTCACAATTCCCAGATCTTCGCAATCATCTTTGTCCCATTGCAGCACGGTGCGGTTCTCCATCGCTGCCGGTTGCAAGGGGACAATGTGATCGAGACCATCGTCGCAAAAGACCATGCCGCCCGAATGTTGGCCGAGGTGGCGGGGGCAGTGAAGAACAGCGTGGTAGAGTTTGAGGAGGGGATCGAAGCGCGGGTGGGAAGGTGGAATCCCTGATTTTTCGATCGTTCCGGCGAGTTCCATCACTTTGTCGCCGGGGTAGTAATGACTCATCGAGAGTTCATCGCGCTCCGGTTCGCGGGAGGCATCATGGACCTTGGGAGAGGCGCAGAGGTCGGTGAAGCGATTGGCGACTGATTCCGGGAAGCCCAGGATTTTGGACATCTCGCGAAAGGCCGAGCGTGGTTTGTAAGTGATGACGTTGGCGGTCATGGCGGCTCCGCGTGGAGCGTATTTTTGGTAGACATATTGGATGACGGCTTCCCGTCGTCCGCCGGAAGGGAAGTCGATATCGATATCCGGCCAAGACTGCCGATTCTCGGAGAGAAAGCGTTCGAAAAGGAGACCGCTCTCGACGGGGTCGACACTTGTTACGCTGATTGCGTAACAGACAAGGGAGTTGGCGGCAGAGCCACGACCTTGGCAGAGAATGCCTTGGGAGCGGGCGAAACGGACGAGATCCCAGACAATGAGAAAGTAGCCAGAGAATCCTAAGTTTTCGATAGTTAGTAATTCCTGTTCAATTTGTTGACTGTGTTTTTCACTTAATTTACGGAATCGTTTTTTGAGGCCATTTTTGACTACTACACGGAGATATTCACACTGTTCAGAGTTTGTGAATAACTTGCCGGTTTCAGGATCGCGGTAGGATGGGAAACGGTAGCCCAAATTTTCGAGTGAGAAATCGCTGCACTCCTCGGATAGAGCGTGAGCGTTGTGAAAAGCTTGTGGATAATCTGTGAATAAGTCGTGGAGCGCTTTGGGGGATTTTAGGAAGCGTTCGCCGTTGCTCTCGAGGAGTCGTCCGGCGTCGTCGAGAGTCTTGTGCTCGCGTAAGCAGGTGAAAGCATCGGAAAGGAGGCGGTCGGAGCGATGTGAATAAGTCGGGGCATTGGTGGCGATGAGAGGGATTTTGAGAAACTCGCCGAGGTCGCGGAGGAGGCGGTTGGTTTTGTCCTCACCACGTCGGAAGTGACGAAAGAGAGCGATGGAGACATTTCCCGGGCCGAAGTGTTGGAGGAGGTTTTTGGCGGCTGAGAGGAGATTGGCTTTGGTGGGATTTAGGAGGGATTCGGGAGTGAGGATGGCGTGGTTTCCGACGAGATGGTGGTCTGATAAGTTATTCGCATTTTGTTCACAATGGAGATGAGTGATGAGGCGGGAGAGGTTTTGATAGCCAGCGCGTGATTTGTTCAGAATCGTCAGATGATGGAAGCCCACGATGGCTTCGAGAGTGGCTCCGGTGATGGCTTTGATGCCGATTTTTTGGGCTTCGGCATGAGCACGGGCGGAGCCGTAGAAGCCCATGTGATCGACGAGAGCGAGAGATCGGTGACCGAGTTCGGCCGCGCGTTGCACGAGAGTCTCCGGGGCGGAGGAACCGCGGAGGAAGGAGAAGTTGGATTTCGCGAGAAGTTCCATGGGAGGAGGGCGCCGTGATCACTGTTCTCTCTTAGGCATAGATGCCGGTGAGGTGCCATTGCTTTGGGGGGAGGAAGGCGAGTTGGATGAGGAGGGATTTGTCGAGTTCGACGTCCCATTGGGCGTGTTGCCAGCCGTTTTCCCACCAGGAGCCAGAGAGTGGGTAGGGGCCTCGGGCTTGGCGGATTTGGCCTTGGTGGGGGCCTGTCTCTTATACACATCTCCGAGCCCACGAGACCGAGGCTGATCTCG
>CAJXVQ010000513.1 GCA_913060685.1 uncultured Verrucomicrobiales bacterium | reverse complement strand
CTACACAGAGTAGATCGTCGGCAGCGTCAGATGTGTATAAGAGACAGAATCAGAACAGGTGGCCGAAACGGAGAGAACCCGTCATTGGGATCCTCATGTTCAAAAACCTCGTCTGGATCTTTGGCTTCATGATGATCTGTTTTTTCATCATCAGCCCATCCCCCTTCGTTTGAAAGCCGGGGGAACTCAGAGGCCATTTCCTGGCGCTCTCCATCGCGTTTCTTGAAGTATTTGGAAGCTCCAAAGAAGAGGCCAATCACGGCAAGCGTGAAGAGGGTGAGATGACCGAGGCGAGATCGAAAGAAGTCGGTGAGGCGATACCAAAGCATGAGTCAGGGTTTGAGTTGGATGGAAAATTCGTTCTTGAGGCTGAGGTGAAGTGGCTTCCCTTTGCCGTCACCGACAAGAGCAACCCAGACAAAGTCCGACTTTTTTGCGGGAGTGCTTTTCCCGGTATGCAGGAGGATTGTCTTCGAAAAAGTATGTTTCGATCCGACCTTCACGGTGGCGAGGTGGGCCGAAGGCAGGTAGGAAGATTCCCGCTCGTTTCGGAGTTCACCAAAAAGAATCAAGGTGTCCTCATCAGGGAATCGAGCGATACGCCGAATGCGCATCACAAGCCCATTTGCCTTGGGAGAAGAGAAATCGGTTTCGCGTGATTCATAGTTCGAATAGGCCTCGGGGAGCTTGGCCCGGAGACGAGGTTCCTGCCCCACCAAATTCGCCATCTGCTTGATTCGCGCCATCGAAACGGGCTCCTTGATTTTCTCAGACTCCTCCTTCGTGATCTCACGTGCTTTCTTATTTGCGGGCCCAAGGGAAAACCTCACCGTAGTGGGAGGCCGCTGACTGGGCCGCAAGCGGAAGACGAAGACCTGTTCATTCAAGACGATCTGCATCAGGACATCGGCCTTGGGATCAAGTTGCCTGAGCGTGACCAACTTAGGATTTTTATCACTTTGTTGCACCTGCACCTGGCCGGGATCTTCACCCGTCGTGATTCCCTGACCAAGAATCAGGGTGACTTCTTCAGGGAAAACCAAAAGCAGATCCACCTTCGGATGAATGCCCAAGGGTTGGATGATGTCCGGGTTGAGCTTGAGATCGAGAGGAGGTTGAGGCTCGGCAGAGAAGAGTTTCACGTTGATTCCAACGATCAGGAAAACGAACAAAAGAGAGGTGGGTGAGTTCATCGGGCAGGGACAAGTTCAGTGGTAATATCAAAATCTCCCACGATGAGAGGATAACGTCCCCCATCGACAAGCGAGGAGTTGTGGACAAGACGCATCCAGATCTCGAGTTCGTAGACCTCGACGGTGAGACGGCCATCAAAGCTTCCATACTGAATAAGCTGGCCGAAGACCTTGGCCTCGACGATCCGTCCCTCTTTCTTCTGGATCTTGGTCTCTGAAATTTCGACAACCTGCCGGGTTTGCTTTGCTAGGAACTCCGGAGTTTCGGCATCAAGACGTGCTTGCAGCTTACGATAGGAAGGACCATCGAGCATCCGCTTCAGCTCTTTGTCGCTAGCGACTCCCTTGGGGCCGCGATTCAACATCGCGAGCGTTACCCGCTCTGCCTGCCCCACGTGAAACTCACCGACTTCAAGAAAGTGTTTTTCCTGAGAAAGTAGGATTGTATCCTCGTTGATCACGATGAAGCGAAGGCGATTTTCGGAAGCGGCTAGCACTCGAAAAATGATGACCGTGAAAACAGCCAGGGTGATGAGGAAGAGGACGAGGTAGGGACGCCCTGGGTTCCTGCGTTGCAGGTAGGATTCAAGTGGTGGGTTCTTCATGATTTTGGTGTTTGGGCTATCTGCGCTGCTTGTTGGTTATAGTCTTCTCCTCCACTCGATTTCATCATGGCCAGGGCCGCGCCAATTCCGATGGCGGACGGAATCGCTCCCCCGCTCTTCCCCATGGCACCGCTCGCAGCTCCACCTGCACCGGCAGCGAGAGCCGTTCCCCCGGCCATCGCACTGGAGCCACCGGCCAGAGCTGCCGTCGCTCCGCCGGAAACGCCATAGAGTCCGGCCTGCACCATTGCTCCTCCTACTGCAGACAAGAGAGCACTGCCGGCATTCGCGCCAGTCGCAAGGAGTTTGGAAATTAGAAGCGGAGCGGCAATCGTACTAATCAGAATCCAAATACTCACGACAAGGATGAAGAAGGAGGTCTGACTCGTTCCAATCGTGACGAGTTCCTTAACTTCATAGACCTGATTTCGTGCCGCCATTTCGAGCAAGGCATTGGTCAAACTGTGGGCAATGGCCCACCCCAAGGGCCAAAGTTGAACGGCAATCAGCTTCATCACGAACTGCCCCGCTTGCGCTTTTAGGGGACCGATCAAAAACATCGCCAAGAAGACAGGAGCCATCCCGATTTGAAAAAGCACAAGGAGCTTTTGAACGATGGAGAAAAGGAACATGATCCCCAAGGCGATCTTGCTCGTCAGAAAGATGGCGGCGTAAAAGATAGCCTGCCCGATTCCTCCATCCTTTGCCCAAAGCACGTCCCACAGACCGGTTTTCGAAGATCCATCTTCGGATGTTCCTACGACAATCTTCGCGAACTTAAGGTGGGTCTGCGAGGGGTCAGCATCAAGATCCTGCACGACGGCATGCGCCATGTCCTGAACCTGATTCCCCCACTCCGGAAAGAAGGAAATGGCGAGTGCGATCATCGAGACGGAGACCACGGCCCAAACAAGGCGACCGGGGTCTGAGTTGCTTTGGGCAATTTTCACCATGAGCCCCATCATGATGAGGACCGCCGCGATCATTGTCATCGAGCGATAAAGGCCGGAGGCCTGGGATTGCATATCTGTATAAAATTGGTCCATTTTGAGAGGTGGTTAGCGTTTGAAGGGCACACGTTTGCTGGAAATCTCGTAGAGCTTTAGATCACTCTCGGTGCTGTGACGGAGGGCTGCTCTTTGGCGCTGCACGTGGAGCTTTGCTTGGATCTCCTTCTCATTTTCGTTTCGGAGATAAGTGGCCATCACCCCGGAACCCGCGAAACCGATCTCGCGGTCATTTGCGGCAAGCTGGCTTTCGAGTGAGCGCATCACGATATTGAGTTTCTGAATCTCGCTCGTCGTCGAAGCCGATTTCAGCTGTCGAAGGGTCCTCTCCATCTCACCCTTGATCCCGGGCCGTTTTTTAAGGGCAGCATCGCGAACCTGTTGGTAGTTCTCGCTTGCCCGATGGGAAGCCGCCTCTTGAACAAGGACGGAGGCATCTGTCGTGGCCACTTCCTGCCCGTCGATCACAATGGTCTTGGACAGGCGGGGCGCAACCGGACCAGATGTCCGAGTAAACAGCTCTTGTCCGTCGACGTTTTTAATGAGGTCTTCAAAGGACCGATTAAGGTTGAGCTGTTGGAGGAAGTTTAGGGCCTCCGTCACCGTTGTCAGAGTCACGTTGCGTGGATCACCGAAGCGCTTCAAGTGGGTCTCCGCCTGCTTAATCTGCGAGTAGAGCGCACGGATCTGCTCGATCTGTCGCGTCCCTTGTAAGATCTGCTCAGTGAGATCACGTCTCGCGTTGAACAGACTGGTTTTGATCAAGCTGATGTCTTGAACCTGGACGATGGCACTGGCTGGGTTTGCTGCACTCAGGAACAAGGCGGAAAGCATGAGGATCTTTAAGAAGCATTTCATGGCTGAATAATTTCGAGGGTGAGTTTGTGAGATTCGATGAGGAGGCCTTCCTCGTCTACGTGAGCCTCAACGGGGACTCGGTAGTAGCGGACGTCGTTCGAAGCCTTCTCAGGATCCGATGTCATGTTGGAGGCATCGTCCCGGGCTTTTTGATCCTGGTGATAAGCGGAACGTGCGGCATGGGCTTGGGCCTGGGCTCGCTTGAGAGACTCCGGGTTGCGCTTGGGGCTGGAACCGCAGCTGGATAACAAGGATGCGATCAGCCCGAGGGCTCCGACGAGGGCAACTGGGTGGTTGCGCCTGAAGTGGTTTAACGTTTGATTCATCAAACTTGAAGGCGGGCTTCGTTGATGGTCTGAACATTTTTTCTTCCGAAAAAATGCCCCAACCAACAGCCCTTAATCGGCAGACGTCTCTGAATCCTGTTTCGCAAGCTCAGCAAGAACGCCAGTCATGGGGTCGGAATATCCCGCAAGAGCCTTCTTCCGCTGCTCTGCAAAGGTTCCATGACTATCGGCAGCATAGAGTAGCTCCTTGCTCGCCATGTTCACGGCAGGAGTGATTTGCACCCGGTCATGCAAACGCTCCCAACAGATGAAGGAAGCACCATGATCGGCATCTGGCATTTTAAAATTGCGGAGCTGCTTTACGATCGCATCAGGAAGCTCAAACAGCTTCTGGAGAAGCGCGACATCGCTTGGTTCACGCTGCATAAAGAAATGCCCTTGTCCGCAATTCCCCACGACAGTGCGAGCCAGATCTTCCGGGAGCCGGGAAACCTGCTGAATCACGGTGACTACGAAACAATTATATTTCCGAGCTCTCTCGTAGAGGTCCTGCACAACTTTCATACCGCCTTTGATATTAATGAAGGCACCCAGCTCCTCGATGAGAACATGCTTCCGTTCAGAACTAGGACGTCGGACGATTTGACCAAGGATCTGACTAGTGATGATATGCGACACGAGGCTTTTCACGGTATGATCGGCATTCTCGATAAGTCCTAGCTCGATATGAACATAGTCGGCGCTGAGATCGATGGTGTTCACACCATCGAACAAGCAGCCCATCATCCCGGAGTCAGCCCTCCAGGGTTCCAGAAGGGTCGTAAGCATGGCAATCTCGTTGCGGTCTCGGGGAGAAGTATTGGCCAGCTCAAACATCCAGTCATGAAGATCCCGGTGGCGAGGGGCATTCTCACGATCAAGGAAGGCGACGGCCAACGAAATAAACTCGGCTGATCTTCCTTCATCCCGAACACCTTGAATCTCGAGATTGAGAAGTTCTTCCGGCACCTGAAAACTATCGGCTGTCTCTTATACACATCTCCGAGCCCACGAGACCGAGGCTGATCTCGT
>CAJXVQ010000512.1 GCA_913060685.1 uncultured Verrucomicrobiales bacterium | reverse complement strand
TACACAGAGTAGATCGTCGGCAGCGTCAGATGTGTATAAGAGACAGGGCTTATGGACGGAGTTTGCAGTTGATTAATATTTTGCGTGATGTCCCTGAGGATTTGGAGAATGGGCGATGTTACTTGCCGGGGGCAAAGACACGGGAGGAGTTGTCGCGAGAACGGGGCCGGTGGATTGAGGAGGCGCGGGAAGGGTTGGATCAGGCGGATTTGTATGCGGAGGCTTTGAATGGGAAGCGGATGAGATTTGGGACGGTGCTGCCGGCGATGATCGGTCGCGAGACTTTGGATCGACTTGAAGGGGTGACGTGGGAAGCTTGGGAGGCGCGGGTGAAAGTGAGCCGCAAGGAGGTTTACGGGATGATGGCGCGTGCGGTGAAGTTCGCGATGTGACGGGGAGTGGGGGGTGATACGACGGTCTGCAGGTGGGCGTTGGTTGAGGCGGAGGGTGTGCTGTAGTTTTTGAGAAGGGAGTTCCAAGGCGTTGCCTCGGTCCACGTTGGCTTGCCCCGTTGCGGTATTGGAAGAGAGCTGGCATCCGATTTACAAGGCCGCACAGATCCTGATCGCGGCTGGATCACAGCTGGAAGTCAAATATCTTGGGGTTTTCTCCCAAGGAAGACGTTTCCTGGAATCAGCGAAGCTCGTATACGAGCCCGGTTCAGGAAGCTGAGATCCGAGCCTTGGCCAATCGGGTCAAGCCGCCCGTCAAAGCTCCCGCCCCACTAAGTCAGCCCCGCGAGCCACCCGAACGAGGGCGGTCGTGCCCACGAAATCCCGGTAAGGACGGAACCCTTCCGCGTGAATGTTAATCCAGTTCGACCGGTTTGTATCCACCGCGGGCTCTGAAGTAGAAGAAAATGACAAGATAGCAGAGGAGCATGAAGGCGGGGAGGATGGCGACCTGGTAGAAGGCAGCCTTCTTGTGCGGATACTTGGTTTTGGTGAGCGTGGTCTTTTCGTCGTCGGAAAGAGCCCGGACCTTGTCCTCGTCCAGACTCCGAACCTCCCCGAGGAAGATGACTTCCTTGGCGGGGTTGGTGATTTTTTCAAAGATGGCCGGGTGGTTTTTTTCAAGGTCGGCCGAGATTCCCTTGTCCTGGAGACCACCCATGATGGGGGTGCCGAGAATTCCCATGCCGAGGACGCCCACTGCGGAGACCCCGTTGAGGGTGAGCGGACCGCCCTTTGGGAACTGCTCGGAGACGAGCCCGAGAGTGGTGGACCAGAGGAAGGTTTTTCCAAAGGCGTAGACCGTGGCAGCAACGATGATCCAAAACGCGGCCGCTTTTGAGAGGAAGAGGAGACCGATAATGGCGATGATCGCGCTACCCACCAGAAGACCGATGGGAGAGAACTTGTGGACGATGGGACCGGCGTAGAAACGCATGATGGTCATGATCGTGGAGACATAGATGAAGATCCATCCGGCCTGAGCCGGGGTGAAATCGGCTCCGAGAAGATCCGGCATCCAGCTGTCCGTGCCGAGTTCGGTGGTGGCAAGAGGGCCCATCGTGATGAGGACAAGAAGGAACATCCAATGGCCGAAGCTGCGTGTGTAAAGACCGGCGGCGAGGGCAGAGACCGCAGCGAGGGTTGGTGCGATCCAAGTGGCGACGGAGAGGTCGGGATTTAGACTGTTGGCAATTTGGGTGACGCCGAGGACGAGAAGCCAGGTGATGATGAAAAAGCCGATCGCGCCGACTTGAGCGAGCATTTCGCGGTAAGGGATTTTGGCGGCGACCCTTTCGTTGATCGGGAATTTGCAGGGGATAATCAGGAATGCGTAGATGACGACAGGGATGAAGCACATTGCATACTTTAGGTGCCATCCCGCGTCCCCCAGCACAATGGAAGTAAGAGCACCGAGGGCGAGACCGGCAGGCCAGCCAGCGTGAAGGATGTTGAGCCACTTCGCTTTCTCCTTCTTAAATGCGGTGGCCACGACGGGATTGATGAAGGACTCGACCATGCCGTTGGCGATGGCGATGAGGAAGACGCTCCAGTAGAGGGCGGTGGGAGTCTTGGCGACCAGGGTGAGGATGAGGGAGGCGATGTGGCAGGCCATCGCGATGAAGGCGGTGGTCTTATAGCCGATGATGTCGATGATGAGGCTGAAGACGATAATACTGATCGCGAAGGGCCAGAGGCCGACGCCAAGGATACGGCCTTTGTCGGCTTCGGTCAGGCTGAAGTCGCTCTGCCAGTCACCGATGATGTTGGCGCGGAGACCAAAGACGAAGGAGGTGGCGACGAGGGCGACAAAGCAAGCCCAGAAGAGCTTCTTGTTGTCTTGTTCAGTGGAAGTCATGGCTTTGCTGGGAGTGGGTTAGTCTGTATTTCGTGAACCTCGAACCAGCCGTTCTCTTTATTGGAGACGCCGACGGCCACCATGGCCTGATGGTCATTGGCGAGGGTGTTTGAGCTTGTCGATAAGAGAAGATAAAAGGGGGCACGAGTCGTGGAGAATACGAAACCCCTGGTTGTTTGCGAGCGCGGAGTGATCAGCCAAGGAAATAAATCAGTGAGCGGACAATGCGTAGAGTCGTTGGGAGTTCTAGCAAAACAGGTGAGGATAAACGTAACCGGCTATCATGAAAATCGCTAATTGTCTCCTTCACTATTTAATCGTTAAGAACGAAGGGAAGTTGCGAGTATCTGTAGGCGAATGATCAAACGATACGGAATTCCAGCCCAGCTCCTGCTTGCGACCATGGCGGCGGTATTGGTCGCGGTCTTTGCTGCGAACGCTGAACCGGAGGCGAGGAAGGAAGTCGGTAAGGAGGTCCGTTTCGATCCTGTCATCAAGAAGATCGAAGGCTGGAACGTCCACATCGACCCGAAATTACTCGAGGGCGAGCATGCTGAGGAAGGTGCGAAGGCTCTGAAGATGCTCGCCAGTCACTTACAACGTATCGCCATCATGATCCCGGGAGACCGCCTCAAGCAGTTGCAGACCTTGGAGATTTGGATCGAGCACGACCACCCCGAAATTAATGTAGAACCAGGGCCGTATCACCCCGGTGCCGACTGGCTCATCGAGCGGGGCTATGATCCCCGGCTTGCCAAAAAAGTCCACGTTACCCGGGCGGCGTCGCTTCTGGATCGAAACCAGTTGGCAAAGCATCCGTCCGTCATCTTGCACGAATTGAGCCACGCCTTTCACGATCAGATCCTCGGTGGTTACGACGAGCCGCGCATTATTGCCGCTTACGAAAAAGCGATGAGCGCCGGCATTTACGACGAGGTGCTCCTTTTTACCGGTAAGAAGGTGCGCGCGTATGCGGCAACGACTCCGATGGAATACTTCGCCGAAGGAACCGAGGCCTATTTTGACCGCAACGATTTTTTCCCGTTCGTGCGGGCTGAGCTCAAGGAACACGATCCCGTCCTTCATGACCTGCTGGAGGAAATTTGGGGCATTAAAAAGTGATCAACAAACTTCACCATCCAGTAAATTCGAGCATGATGTTCACTCGCCCTATCAAAATGGCATGGGCTATCGTGATCGCGCTTGCTCTCGTGCCGACGATGGCGGCAGGTGCTGATTTCGAGGAAGTGGTGAAGCCATATCTCAAGAAAAACTGCATCAGTTGCCATGGCGAAAAAAAGCAAAAGGGCAAGCTGACCCTCCATACGATCACCGACCATTTCGGCACCGATGCTGAGGTTGAGGGATGGGTGGATATTCTGGACATGCTTTCGTTCGCGGAAATGCCGCCACCGGACGAGGAGAAACAGCCGGACCCAATTGCCACGGGCCAGATCGTTGACTGGATTAAGCAGAGACTTCAAGAGGCGGGCAAGGCTGAAGCCTACTTAAAAAAATTATGGGCGCCCGAATACGGAAATTGGGTCAGCCATGAAAAACTGTTTTCAGGGGAAATCAAAACACCTCCTTTTTCGCCGTCCCGTCTGTGGCGATTGAGTCCTGAAATCTTCAAACATCAAGGATTTGGTCAAGCTCGAAGCCCCTACACTTATGTCACGCCAGAGACGGGAGTCCGTGACTACTCGGCGATGTCAACGGTTGACCAAAGCACCGTGCAGATGATCCTCATCAATGTCGGTCAATTTCTCGAGAATCGTCAAAAGAGAGGTGACTTCAAACTCTTTGCAGAAGATCAGCCTACGCCCTCGGATCAGATCCTCACCGACACTGTCCGCGCTGAATTTCGAAGAGTGATCGGACGTGAAGGGAATCCGCAGGAGCTTTCCAAGTATGTCGAGTTTTTGCAGAAAAACATCGAGATCGGGGGGAATCTGGATGGCCTCACTACGACAATCAAAACGATGTTCCTGAGCCCCGAAGCGATCTACCGGATGGAATTCGGCCTTGGAGAAAAGGATCAACATGGTCGGCGTCATCTGTCGTCCCAAGAGATTGCCCACACGCTTTCCTACGCCTTGACCGATCGGGGGCCCGAGCACACTCCGGCTCTCAAGAAGGCCTTCGCTGATGGAAAGCTGGGGGAGAAAGAGGATGTCGCCCGGGCCATCCGGGAAGTTCTCGATCAGGAACTCGCAACGGGAAATTGGGCTCACCGCCGACTCCCCCGCATCATGCGCTTCTTTGACGAATATTTTGGATTTAACCGGGCCGGCAGCGTGTTCAAGGACAACGAGCGAATACACAGCGAAGGGATTCCCCAGTGGAATACCGAGATGTTGATTCACGATGCACGGATGCTGATCGAATACCAGCTCAGGCGTGATAAGGACGTTATCGCCGAACTCTTGACGACCGATCATTACTTTGTTGCGCATCCGGGTGACAATCAGTTTGCGCGCGAGTTTTACGAAGAGAGGGTCGCCGAATACACCGCATCGGAGTATGTCGGTAAACAAGTCGCCAAGAAAAAGGAGCAGTTGGATAGGGAACAAAAGGAATGGAGCTACTCGGAAGAGGAACGCAACAAACGCCTCGATGAGGCACGTAAGCGTGCGGAGCTAAAAGTCTCGAATGTGAAGACCGCGATGAAGAATGACTGTCTCTTATACACATCTGACGCTGCCGACGATCTACTCTGTGTAGA
>CAJXVQ010000511.1 GCA_913060685.1 uncultured Verrucomicrobiales bacterium | reverse complement strand
TCTACACAGAGTAGATCGTCGGCAGCGTCAGATGTGTATAAGAGACAGCCAAGAACCTTTGCAGAGCGCAATCCGAGTCTCAGATGTTCCTCTGCCGATCCCCACTTGTCCTTGAAGCTCACCGAGGTGGGACAGATGCTCCAGGTTCCCAGAAAGATCTTAATGCCCTTGGTATCAGCGTAACTTTTGATTCCAAGGAGGTGCTTCTCCTCAAGTGATTCGAAGGCATCAAGATCAGTAATAAAAACGGTATCGACTTTGAGTTTCACCGCATAATCGATGAGTTCCTTGGCCTTCCAACCCATCGCCCGCACTGCAAAATTATCGTAACCGAGCAAGAGTGGCTTCACGGATGGACTCTGCCCGAGAGCCGCAGTGGCAGAGAGGGCCAGTGAACTGGAGAGAAAATGTCGTCGCTTCATGTCTTGATCTTCTTACATTCCGCGGGCGAGACAAGCTTCCCTTTCCTCAAGAAGTCTCTTCGAGCCCCCTGAGAGTTGCCTTGCTACTACTCCCGAAGTCTTCAATTTCAACACCCATGCGCTGAGCCAGAGGGACAAAGAGATTCGCAAGCGGGGTGTTCTCTTTAGAATCATGGGCCGCGTAGGCCCCATGTCGATAGCCCCCACCTGCCAGGATGATGGGCAAATTACGCCAATCATGAGATGACGCATTCCCCAGGTTGGACCCGAAAAGAACCGCTGTGGCATCGAGGAGATTCCCACTTCCCTCGGGCGTTTCCTTGAGTCGTGTCAGGAACTCATCGAAAACGGTAAACTCAGCTTCTTCGATCAGTTTCAACTCACTAATCTTGGCCTCATCCTTTCCGTGGTGGGAAAGATTGTGCCAATCCCGACTGACTCCCTCGATCTGGCTCGGTGGCGAGTTTAAGGCACCAAGCCCAAAGGTCGCGATACGAGTTGAATCAGTCTGCAAAGCCAGCGTAATCAAGTGATACATCTGACGTTGTTTGGCAAGGATATCGTTATTGTCGGAAATATCGACCGGAGGCTGATCTTCCACCTTGGGCTTGGGTTTGGTCGCCCACTCCTCTGACTGCTCAAAGCTGCTCTCGAGATCGCGCACCGAGGAAAAATACTGCTCCAATTTTTCGAGATCCCGATGCCCCAAAGTCCGCTCCATTCTCTTCGCATCATCCATCACAGTGTCCAGAATGCTATGACCTCGCTTTAACTCTGCGAGTTCCTTGGCAACCTCTTTTCCAGTGCCATCAATAAAGAGCTCTTTGAAAATCTTGGAAGGCGAACGCTCCGCCGGAATCTGGACACCCGATTCCGTCCACGACAAGGAATTATGAGTCGTCGTGAGTGCCAGATGTGACACGCGGGTTTGCCCCCGGAGATGCCTCGCCATGAGCTGATCAATCGAGATCGAATTCTTGAATCCCGCCAAGCCCGGGCGCTGGGCCGAGGTTAGCCAGGTCAACTCGGAAGCATGTCCGTTGTTCCCGGCTTGATTGGGATGGGACAGTCCGGAGAAAAGGGTGAAGTCATCACGATGAGCTTTGATTTTTTCAAGATAGGGAGTAAGCGCGTAGCCGCGTCCCGGGGTCTCGGGAAAGAGACCGGGGCCGTGGAACCCGAGACTCGCATTCAGCGCCACGAAACGCTTCACCGGACCAGTCGCAGTCTGTGCTCCAAAAACCGGGTGCATGGCCTCGAGTGCCGGAAGGGCAATCGCAGTTCCAAGACCGCGTAAAAAATGGCGGCGACTCAGCGCATCACGAGTGGAAACATAAGGGGCATTCATTTGCTTTGAAAAATATTGGACGAAACCGCAAGAGAGAGCAAATCGCGAATCCGGTAGCCTTTCTGCGCCGAAGCTTCGACAATTTCTGCAATCTCCAAACGGTCCGAAAAACCCATCTCACGACCCGTCGCAAAAGTCAGCAGCTTTGAAACGAACGACGTCGCGAGTGCCTTCTCTTCCTTGGCCAGAAGATCGCGGAACTCTCGATAACCAGCAAAGGCACGCCCATCTGGAAGAACCCCGGTCGAATCGACATCCAGGCCCAAACGAAAGCCGACATTTCGGCCTCTGATTTTTTTCTGAACCCGCTCCCCTTCTCCCATCGAGCGAAAGCGTTCACGAAAGCCACCAATTGGATTGAACGATTCCAAAGCAAATCCCGGTGGATCAATCTTCTGATGACAGGCATTGCAGCTTTGCGAATCACGATGCTTGTCGAGAATTTCTCGAAGAGTCCTGGCTCCACGAATGTCCGGCTCCACTCCGGGAATCCCCGGCGGTGGTGGCTGGGGAGGATCGCCCAGAATCCTTTCCAAAACCCAAACTCCCCTCATCACCGGAGAGGTATTCGTCCCATTCGAGGTGACTTTTAAGACACTCGCTTGAGTCAAAAAACCACCCCGCACACTTCCCTTCGGCAAGGTGACCTTGCGAATCCGGGGCCCTTCGACCGGAGGCAGCTCATAGTGCTCTGCGAGGCGGCTATTCAGCATCGCAAAATCTGACTTCACGATCGTTTTCACCGGGTGATTCCCAACGAACAGCTCTTTCAAAAATGCTCTCGTCTCAAGAACAAGCGAGTCTCTCAAATAGGCGTCAAACTCAGGAAAAAGATTCTTATCCGGAGACGTGAAATCAATCTCACGAAGATCGAGCCAGCTGTCTGCAAAGTCAGCGACGAAACGATCAAACTCTTCCTTTTTCATGAGCCGATCAATCTCACCATCCAGATTCGCACCGGCCTTCTTCCCGGCAACAAGACTCCGCAATTGATCATCCGGCGCACTGCGATTCAGAAAATACGAGAGTCGATTTGCAAACGCCCGATCATCCAACTCTCCTTTTGGCTCAGTCAGAAAGAGGAAGTTTGGCGAAACAAATAAGGCGGTAACAGAGGTTCGAAGGGCGTTTTCAAAACTCTCATCCTTGGCCCTCTCTCCCTGAAAAAGCTTCAAGTATGACCCTAACTCCTCATCTCCCACGGGTCGCCGCCACGCACGAGTCGCCACCCGCTTGAGCGCCCCCAGAACAGCAGTCGGCTCATCATCCGTCACCACTTCAAACTTCGGCTTATACCAGGACTTCTCCCGATCACGTGGATTGCCCGGCATGATCTCACGGCGCTCAAGCCCGTCAAAAACGAGCCGATGACCCCGCGAGGGAAACTCCTCAACCAGCGGCCCCTTGAGCGAGGCCGAAACAAAGGCAAACCCCGCTCCTTTGTAGTCCTTGATTTCTTTCGGCCGCGGATGGGGAAAGACAATATCACGAGGCTCAACCACCAACATGTAGTGCTTCTCCACCCACTGCTTGAACTTCACCGTAGTTGGACTATCCGGCGAAAAAGAAGCATAGCGATAAACCGGCTTCCCACTCCCCTGCGCGTAGCTTTCACCACTCAAAGAAACGATAACCGGCTTCTCGGATTGATGGGCATACCCGGTAATCTCGATTTCATACCAACCCGATACCGGCACTCCGGAATTCCGCAGCAGGCCACTCGGATATCCACCACCTTCAAATCGCACGAGCGCGCCGTCAGGCAACTGCTTCCAATACTTGCCAATGGCATTCTTGATTTCGCTCTCACGGAAATTCGCAGGGATCACCTTCTCCTCCGGCTTCTCCAACTCACTGGCCACTGCGGTATCGAAGACCAACCTCGCGGCATCAAGGTAACGCTCCAAATGCATCATCGAGAGTCCAAGTGCCTTGCCAATATTATCAAATTCATGCGAGCGCCCGTCTTCCGGCAACATCTCGGCGAGCCGGAGATTAGTGCCGAAGAGATCATTCATGGTGTTCTCATACTCATGCCGATTGAGTCGTCGAAGAACGGTTCCCTTCTTCTCAAGATGGGTCTCATAGAGCGCACCAAAAAGCTTCTCAGAAAAATGCGATACCTCATCACCGTCAGGTCGTTCCTTAACCTTTTTGGGCGGCATTTCATCTTGATCCACCCGATCGAAGATCAACTCCCATTTCGCAAAGACCGCCGGATCAGAGAGATCATGACCCAACTGATCAAAATCCAAGCCGCCCTTATCCTGCCCATCACCATGGCAATCGTAGCAGTGGTCCTCAAGGAAAGGCTCAGCTGCCTTTCCAAATTCACGTCCCCCGGCAGCAAGAGAGAATGCTGTTGTCAGGGTAATCAGGAGGGACTTCATTTCTACTCATCCGGCAGGGCAACCTGCTGCGGGTGCATGAGATACGCGATGAGATCACGGGTTTGTTCAGCAGAGAGAGTATCCAGCAATCCGGGAGGCATCATGGAATCAGCGAGGCGGGTCGTTTCCGCAATTGTCGATTTTTCCAAAGTCACCTCCTCAGCCAGTGTTCGCAGGGTCAGGGTGCGCTCATTGAAGCCCGCTACCATGCCACTGAGAACGCGGCTATCTTTGAGCTTCACGATCGACATCTGATATTCGGCAGGCACCACGGAGTTTGGCGCCACAATATTCTCGAGAAGATAACCAAGATCAGCGCGCCCTGATCCCGTGAGATCGGGCCCCAACTTTCCACCTTGCCCATAAAGCTTGTGACAACTTGCACAGAGAGCCTGGAAATGCACTCTCCCCCGGGCCTTGTCTCCTTTCGCAAGAACCCGGGTGCTGAGGGATTTCTCAAGCCCCTCAAGTTTCTTTTTCATCCCTTCGTCTGATTGCCGGACCTCGCCCCAGATCTCACGGAGAGCATTCGTGAGAGACTTGTCCTTCATCGCAAGAATTTGACGCGCATGAAAAGGCGTCACGGCGTTGCGAGGAATGCTTCCCTTCTCGATCCCGGTCAAAAGAAAAGCCGCCCAAACAGGCCGGGTCACAAGAGCATTAATCACTGCCGCCTTGTCCTCAACTCGACGAAGTTCACGAAAGCTCTTCGCCATAGTCGCACCAATCACAGGATCCTCAAAACTTGCCAACCCACGCACCGCAAGCGGGCAAAGACCAGCCGTTCGGAAGAGATTTTCACAAAGCGGGCGTAAGCCATCAGCCTTGGAACTGTCTCTTATACACATCTGACGCTGCCGACGATCTACTCTGTGT
>CAJXVQ010000510.1 GCA_913060685.1 uncultured Verrucomicrobiales bacterium | reverse complement strand
CATCCACACCAAACTACGTGCTCCCAAGCTTCCTTCGGATCTCGTCGAACGAGAAGTTATTTCGGGACAGCTTGCTGAGGGAATACCGCCCTTGTTGCTGGTATGTGCCTCGGCAGGACAAGGGAAGACAATCGCCATCGCCGATTGGCTCGAGCGCACAGGCCTGCCTCATTGCTGGTATTCGGTCGACGACCACGACAGTGATCTCCGGATTTTCATGAGTCATCTTGTCCAGGGAATCACGGGCATCTCAGGGCACGAGTGCGAAGAGACCGCCAAACTCCTGCAACTTGATCAACTCCCCGGGATACCGACTTTGGCAGGAGCATTAAGTAACGATCTTGATGCCCTCTCTCCCCCACTCATGATTGTTTTGGACGACTTCCATGACATCAGGGGCACAGAAGTTCCGGATTTCCTAGATCGCCTGCTCGACTACCTCCCCTCGGGCATCAGTATTATCATTGCCACTCGTTCCGCTCCCGCCATAGGACTCAACCGGCTCAAGGGTCGGAATCAGATGATCCAACTGGGAGATGCCTCCCTGCAGTTTGATCCGGAGGACTCAGAGCAGTTTTTCTCAAGGGCCGTCGACCAGACGCTCAATCGCGAGACCCTGGGGCGTCTCCGGGAAACGACCAATGGCTGGGCCGTTGGGATGCGCTTGGCGGCGCTCGCATTGAATGGCCAGGACAACATTCAGTTGACCCTTGGAAAAATAGACGGCGGAGCGAAGCCACTGCTGAACTATCTCTTCGATGAGGTGCTCTCTCGCTTTTCTGAGGCGATGGTGGACTGCCTCTCAAAGCTTTCCTGTGTGGAATTATTCAATCTCTCTCTCGCTGAAGCAGTGGTTGACGACGCGGCACAATGGCAGATCTGCAAGTCTGAATTGAAACAAGGCCTTCAAGGAGTAGCACTTCAATGCACCTCGATGGGAGGAGAGGAAAATTGGTATTTCTTTCATAACGTCTTTCGGGAGTTACTTCAGCATCAGGCCGCAAATTACTCTTCCGGTGAGCGGACTCAAATTTGCCGCCGCGCCGCACGATGGCACGAGCAACAGGGTGACCTCGAACTGGCCGTCACCCTGTCTCTTCGAAGCGGGAACGAAGCTGAAGCCGGTGCCCTGATGCTCCGGCAGAGGAACCTATTGACCCAAAGCGAGCAGTGGGTCCGCCTGGCGAGTCTCCTGAAGAAGTTGCCTCTCAAATACGTGGAGCGGGAACCCGAGCTCTTGATTCTTAAATCATGGAGCATTGATATCCGCGATCAGATTGAGGGAGATACCGGTCTCCTCGCCAAAGCGGAGCGCCTCCTTTCGGAACCCGGGCCATGGTCGGAGAGCCGGGAACGCCTGCACGCCGAGATCGCGGCGATCCGCAGCTCACTACTCTACCACGATGCTCAAGGAAAAGAAGCGGCGGCCTTGGCCCGACTCGCCCTCGAGAAACTGCCTGAATCCTCGATCAGCGAACGAGCTTTTACCCACATCCTCCTGGCGACTTCACTTCAAATGACCGGTGACCTTCCGGGGGCCCTCGCCATGATCCTTAAGGAATTGGGACACCTGCCGGAAAAAGGCACGACCAGGCACGGGCGACTCCTGATTACCCTCTGCTTTCTTCACTGGATTGCCGCCGACATGCTGGAACTGGAGAATGCCGCCACCGCCGCCTTGAACATTGGGCAGGCTCATAATCTTCAGCAGACCGAAAATTACGGACGCTATTTCCTCGGACTCGCCCACCATCAGGTAAATGACCTTGAGAAGGCGGCTCGTGTCATCGAGCCCATTTTCTCGGGTGATCGGGTGCCCAGCGTTCCCATTTACCTCTTGGCCGTGCCATTGCGCTTCACCCTTCTGCACGCTCAAGGGAAAACCGGAGAAGCGGCAGACTTTGCCAGCGCGATCTCCAGATTTGTCTTGGAGGGAGGGATCACCAGTCATTTGGAGTCGATTCAATCACTCAATGCAAAAATCGCCCTGTGGTCCGGTCAGCTGCCCACCGCAGTGCGCTGGGCAAAAAACCTGCAGACAGAATACCGTCAAACACCCTACGGCTCCATCATGCCTGAGCTCATTGCGGCGCGGGTGCTCATCGCAGAACGCTCCCCTGATTCCCTCAAAGAGGCGAAAATTCGCCTGGATCACAGCGCCGGGTTTCTTGAGCCGACGCACAACGTGCGATTCCAGATCGACCTCCACCTTACGAAAGCTCTCTGGGCAGAGGCTATGGGGGATGAAGGTGCTGGTATGGAATCTCTTTCCGAGGCCGTCCGATTGGCCCAACCCGGCGTGATGATCCGCACCTTTGTGGATCATGGACCGGTCATCCGGCGATGGCTCGGTCGCGCGGAAACAGACCAGCGGAACTCTCACTATATTGGCTCGATTCTCCAAGCCTTTCGGGAGCAACCTGGAATTCCGAAGATCGACTGGGTGCCCGGCCCGGCAATCCTTCAAACGACGGACGGGGAATTTCTGGAATCCCTGAGCAAGCGGGAACACGAAGTCCTGCACCACCTCGCTCTCCGGCGCAGCAATAAGGAAATCGCAAGCGCCCTCTTCATCTCGGCGGGCACGGTCAAACGCCACACCAGCAGTATCTACCAAAAGCTGGGCGTCCATGGTCGGCAAGAGGCGGTGACCAAGGCAAGAAGCGCGGGCATACTGCGCTAGAGTTTCGTAAGCAGGCGATCCGAACGGATCAGGGGGCAATGTACCCTCAAAATGTACCATTGTGGCACATGTGCATCCTCTCTCCGGGCGATACGGTCAACCCATGCAACCTGAGAATGCTTCAAGGCAGCCCAAGATTACTCCGCCAGACCGCGAGTATCCGGCGCTCTATGAAATCTCTGTGCTCGGAAAGATTCCAGAACCTCTCTCAGCACGACTCTCCAGTCTGCAAATCAATCAAACCTCCGGACAAAATGGATGTGAAATGACCTCACTCACTGGTCGCTTCAAAAACCAGCAGGACCTTTTGCAGGTAACCTCCACCCTGCACGCCATGAAGCTCACTCTGACCTCCGTCGAGTGGCTGGAGTCACTCTATTAAGATCAAACTCTATACCAACAAAACATGAAAATAAGAATTACTCGTATAATTGGCCTCATAGGTCTTGCCTTTGTAATAGTCACATTGTCCGTTCACGATCGGGTGCTTGCGCAGCAAGTTGAATCATGGACATCGGTGAAAGGAGATTCGTTAGCGGGTAAGGGCCTTTATTGGAACACAGATGGCATTAATATTGTTAGAGCATCTGACGGAAAGAACTTTCTTATTCCTTTTGAAAAACTGCAGGCAAAAGATGTGCTTCGCGGTGTTAAATCGCTTCCGTTCCACGTAAATGACCAAGCTCGCCTCCGCGCAAAAACCTCAAGCTCCACGAGTAAAAGCCGCGAAAGAAACACGGGAAGATACATGGCTCAAGTTGAACTATTTTCTTATGATGGTTACACGTTCCGTGGCTCGGGGACAATTTTTCCAATTAAAGAAAAATATAGGATTTCTGGACGAACTGTAGAAGTTGATTTGAGTTCACCATATGGCGATGGTTATGCCGGAGTTGAATTTTTTGCCATCAAAGGGAAAGGGAAAGATCGTAAAATATTCCATTCAGAGGCGGGGGTCCGAAGCTTCCGTGGAATCGGAAGTAAGCATTACTTCTCCTTCGATCCAGTGGAAAACCTCCAAGGATGGGTAGTTGTAATCAGGAGTCCAAACACGGGGGAGATCATTAAGGTCGGTTCATCAATGCGACCTCTGGAAAATTTTATAATCTCCCGGCTGCCTAAAGTCGCCAAAATGAAAATCAAAAACAAATCGATCAAAGATAAAATTGTTAAGGCGGCCAATATCCGAATGAAATAGTGCGTAGCTCCACTCTTCCATAGATGATTGAAACACTGGGGCCTGCCACCGGTCGAAATGGCACGGGGAGACGGGGCAAAGCCTACTTGCCCTGATGTTGTCGAGGTTTCCTACGCCGTGCAGCCGCAGCCCTCGACGCAGGTAAAAAGGTCGCAGCCAGCCGACCTATGTGCTTCTCACACCGCGATCCTAACGCCAGAATGGTGTCCTATGGCCAACAAGGAGTGTTTGGAGATTCTGAGGAAGGGTGCGGAGGAGTGGAATAGGTGGCGAAAGGAGCGTGATAAAGTATCTGACTTCCGCCTCGCCAGCCTCAGTAATGCAAACCTCAGAAATGCCGACCTCCGCGACCTCCGCACCCGCCTCAGAAAATCCCAGCCACTTCTCCCCTACGAAAGTGCCCTACTCCCCGGCAACAGATCTGAAATCAAACTCCGAATCAACTTCGTCGACGTCCAAGTGATGGCGTCCCCTGAACAGATCTAGCTAAGCGATCGAGTCATCGACATTCAAAAAATAATACTAGCAGCGTTCACCTTCAGCAAACAGTCATGGCAGCAAATCACCCTCTCCCCATCCTAGCCTCCGAATCTGGCCCCAATATTTTCCTCGCAAAGGTGCCACTCACCGGTGCGTCTGGATCGAACAGCAACAACGAAAAATGTTCACTGGCTTCTGGATAAAGCTATAGGAGAAATACTCCATCGATGACCAGAGCCAACCTGTCAAAGCACCGGCCCGGGGCACAAACCAGTTCTTCGACATGCAGAAGGAGTCCAAAGGTAGGATGGCTGCCGTTGCTGGTGAGCGAGGTGGTAAAGCTAGAGTTTACCTCAATTTCCCAAAATAGCCTGTCAGTGATCGGATTTTCAAAGCATTGCAGGAAGACTAAGTTGCGATAAACGAAGAACTTGGTGTGCAGTGCAGATCGAATGGAGTCAAAACGATAAAGATCGGTGGGTTCCAATTTGGAAAAATATCGGTGACGGGATGATGACAACACGTCGTACGGAAATCCAGGCATGGCTCGGTATTATCGTGAACCGGTTCATCGAAATCAATGGGCACCAGAAATGGCATTTCTAACCAAATGGTTCGCTTCCGGATCGAATCCAAGCAGTGTCCACAAACCTGTCTCTTATACACATCTGACGCTGCCGACGATCTACT
>CAJXVQ010000509.1 GCA_913060685.1 uncultured Verrucomicrobiales bacterium | reverse complement strand
CTACACAGAGTAGATCGTCGGCAGCGTCAGATGTGTATAAGAGACAGGATCTATGATAAATGTGTTTTTGTGCCGGGTTGGAAGCGTGACTTTGAGCGGGTGGCATGCTGGCGTTGGCTTCGCTGGCCTGACACCGAGACGGTGAAGTTTTGCCCACCGGTGGTTTCCTATCCCTACGAGCACTACAGCTTCTGGATTGATGTCGAAAAGCAGGAGAAGACACTGAGAGCCATGCGGTCGGACGAGACCTTTCCCGAAGTGCAGAATGTCGTCGAAAAATACCGGAAGAAATGAGCAGTTTGTTAGACATTCGAGGGCTGGTCACCAGCTTTGACACCGACTCGGGATGGGTCCGGGCAGTCGATGGAATTTCATTTTCGGTAGAGAAGGGGAAGACTGTTGGACTTGTTGGTGAGTCGGGTTGTGGAAAAACGGTGACGGCAATGTCGATCATCGATCTGTTACCCAAGCCTTCGGGTCACGTTTTGGAAGGTGAAATTAATTTCAAAGGCCGGGATTTGCGCAAGATTAGCGAGGCGGAGATGCGCAAGGTTCGGGGGGGTGAGATTGGGGTTATTTTTCAGGAGCCCATGGCTGCACTCAATCCGGTTCACCGGATTGGCAAACAGATCGTGGAGATCCTAAGGATTCACGAGAAAATTTCATCGCGTGCTGCCTTGCAGAAAGCAGTGCAACTTTTAGATGCGGTAGGGATACCTGCCCCGGAAACCCGGATTTCAAGTTACCCGCACCAACTCTCCGGCGGAATGCGCCAGCGTGTCATGATTGCCATCGCGCTGGCTTGTGAACCCGATCTCCTCATTGCCGATGAGCCGACAACGGCGCTCGATGTCACGGTGCAGGCTCAGATTTTGGAACTCATTCAATCGATGCAACAGAAGCTCGGGATGGCGGTTTTGATGATCACTCATGACCTTGGCGTGATTGCCCAAAACTGCGATGAAGTGGCGGTCATGTATGCGGGCCGGATTGTGGAGCGGGCTCCGGTCCGGGATCTCTTTGCCAACCCTCGCCACGCTTACACCAAGGGGCTACTTCATTCGATTCCTCGTATCGAGAGTGAGCGTAAAAGCCATTTAAACACGATCCCCGGACAGGTCGCTTCGATTCAAGATTTCGTGGCGGGTTGTCGATTTTGTCAGCGAATGGATCGCAATGATCCCGTCCTTCTCCGTCAGCGGCCTGAATATCGGGAGATTTCTCCCGGTCACTGGGTTGAAACCTGTCTCCAATGTTTCCACGCATGAATCCAGATTCTTCCAGACTCCTCGAGATCCACGATCTCCGTCAGCACTTTCCGGTGCGTGGTGGGGTCATGATGAAGCAGATTGGTGCTGTTAAGGCCGTCGATGGGGTGAGTTTCCATATCGATGCTGCCGAGACGCTGGGCTTGGTGGGTGAATCCGGTTGTGGAAAGTCGACCCTTGGGAAATCTGCCGTCAGATTACTCAACCCGACAAGTGGAAAAATTCTCTTCAAAGGGCTGGATATCACGCACATGAGTCAGCGTGGAATCCGTCCATTGAGGCAGGACTTCCAAATGGTGTTTCAGGATCCGGCGGAATCGCTGGATGCCCGGATGGCGGTGGGTGAATTGGTTGCTGAGCCGCTCATTATTCAGGGGATCGGCAATCGGGTTTATCGACAGGAGAGGGTGGCCGAGCTTTTGGACCGGGTTGGCCTGCCCGGGAATGCCGCTGGAAAATTTCCGTTCGAGTTCTCAGGCGGGCAACGCCAGCGTATTGGGATTGCCCGCGCCCTTGCCCTCAATCCGGATCTCCTCGTTTTGGATGAACCGGTTTCCGCTCTCGATGTGTCGGTTCAGTCGCAGGTGATGAATCTTCTTCTCGAATTGCAGCGGGACTTTGACATGTCGTATCTTTTCATCGCGCATGATCTCGCGGTGGTGAAGCACATGAGCGACCGAATCGCAGTCATGTATTTGGGAAAGATCGTCGAGCTTGCGCCGGCTGATGCCATCTACCAAAATCCCCGTCATGCCTATACCAAGGCGCTTCTCTCGGCCATTCCGGTTCCCGATCCCACTGCGAAGCGTGAGCGAGTGGTATTGGAAGGAGATGTCCCCAGCCCGATCAACCCGCCGGCCGGTTGTGCCTTTGGGCATCGTGTGAATCACCCGAAATACGAGGAAAGCATTGGGCAGGAGCTTCCCTTTGAGGAAATTTCTCCGGGACACTGGGTTCAAAAATGTCCTTGCTGCATTGCTTAGGGCTGATTTTCTAAACCAGCTGATTCACGCAGAACTTCGACCAGGTTTCCAGTGACTCGTGAAGTGACCCTTTGAGGTCAGCGGCAGATTGGAAAGCAAGATTGGCGAGGGAATCCTCGGCCGAAGTGACGTCGTTGCTTTCCAGATCGAAAATGTGAACGACGCCCAAGTGAACTTTGCCGACGTCATTGCTATCGTCGTTTAAGAGAGCAACGATTCGGTTCTTATGGCCACCGGTGATATTGAGTTCTTCGTCAATCTCCCGTTCGACTCCAGCGAGATAGGTTTCGCGGCCCAGCGGATCGGCCCGTTCATCGACCGGATTGATATGCCCGCCAATACCGACGGAGCCCTGGGCATGGAGCCGGCTTTCACCTCCGCTTTTTCCTCGGGTGTAGTGCAAGTAGCGCCCCTCGTGATGGAAGAGAGCATAAGGAATGATTTGCTTGAACGAGGGGTCTTCCTCGGCTTCACCACGGTCCATAAAAAAGTTATTGGCAGGGTCGAGAATGGCCTCGAGATAACGAACAACGTCGGTTTCGATCCCTTGAAAAGAACCGAGTTCGTCGAACACTTCACGTGAGATGACAAGGATCTCCTCGCCTTTATAGTCGCGCATGCGGGGAGTCTGTCAGGTGTGGCAAGGGCTGTCCAATCTTTGAAAGAGTGCTTTTGCGAAAGCTTGCCTTGAAGATTCTTGATCGGCGGTCCAAATCCCCTAAGGTGGTGGAACCATGAAACAGTCGTCTACTTTTGCTCCACCGCTAGTGTTCGTGATCGCTTCCTCATTTTTTCTTGGCGGGTGCTTTGAGGATGAGGAAGCCAAGATCAAAGACCTTGAGGGTGAATTGAAGATGCTGGCCTTTGATGAAAATCGGGCTCAGGAATTTCTTGTAAAGGCCAAAGAAGAGTTGGCCGGATATGAGAAAGCGAGAGTTGATCTGGAAAAATCTGAGGAAATCGGAAAAAAATTGGAGGAGCGCAGGCAGGAGCTTGAGAAGGTGACGAGCCAATCTGATGAGCTTGAAGCTTCTCTGGAATCTGCCCTGACTTTATTCGGAAAGCATCAGGCGGATTACCGCACGATGGTGCGAAAATCCTTCATCGGAAAGGAGGTGGACCTTTCTGAAACATTGGGCGACGGGTTTGAACGCGCCCGGATCTTGTCGGTTTCTCCGCTGGGGATTCGAATTTACACGACTTCCGGTCCACGATCGGTGTCTTTTGGGGAATTAACGACTGATCTCAAAAAGAGTCTCCAGATGGATGAAGAAGAGATGAATGCTTTTCGTGCCAAACAGGCTGCCAATGCCGAGTTAAGGGCTGAGAAGTATAAGGAGTGGAAAAAGGGACTCGCGGGACGCAAGGAGGAATTTGCACAGGATGAAATCGTGAAGCGTCTCAAAGGGATTCAGAAGGAGATTGAGGGGCTTGAGAGGACCATCAACATGCGGAATACGGTCATCAAGGACCAAACCTCCAGGGCTTCCCAATGGGCGCGCAATTCGTCCAAAGAGACGGGCGTGGCGAGACAGGAAAGGGCACTGAAATATTCACAATTCTACCGTGACAAGGCTCAAGCGATGACGGACGAAAATTCCAATACGTGGCTTGTGATTACACGACTTCGGGCAGAGATGGAGGATTTAAAGGCGATGAAAAAGCCAGGGCGATGATACCCCGCTTTAGGAGGCCTCCTTCACGAAGTTAGCCACTTTTTGAGCGTCACCGCTGGCCGCCCAGACATGGCGCAGGAAGTCGCCCGGATGAATGTTACCATGATCACCCAGGAACTTTCGATCGCCGCCACATCCGAACATCATGTCAGGATGAAGTTCACCCCGCAGCTTGGCTTCGGCCTTGGCAATGATCCGGGGAATGTAGGCCATACCGCCAAACTCGTCGCCAAAAGATGGCACGTCGGAGCGGGCGATCTCCTTGTCGCTGGCCACTCCGTTTTGGGCGACTAAAAAGTAATCCCGTCGGACCGAAGCGATAAGGAGAGCTGTTGATTCAGCGGGGACACCCTCATCAGCAAGATCCTCGACGAAGTCAAAGAGCTCGCGTGGCTTGTAGCCGATGCTGGCGAGGAAGGTGAGATCGCTCTCCGTGTAGTAGCTCATGAAGTCGGAATTACCGCCTTGGTATGCAGAAAGGCAGCGGCGGAAGAGTTCGAGAAATTTTTCGTTCCAAGTCATGCCGGAAGCTTTGCAAGGGAAGGGGTAATGTCAATGGGAGGTCTTTCAGAATGATGGAAGGGTTTGACTTGGAGCACCGAATGTTCACTCTGAGGTATGGCTAGATATTTCATTTTTGCTCTGATGGCACTTTCCGCTGTTTCCTGTAAGAAGGCTGAGGATTCGGTGGAAATGAAGCGGTATCTGGAGAAGAAGGCTGAGGTTGAAGCTCTTCAAACCGAGCTCAAGGAACTCCGGGTAAAGATCAAGGAAGCCAAGGTTGATCCGCCTGAGATTCCAGTCGACCAACTCGTGAAGGAACTCGAAGAAACAAGTGCAGCGGTGGCCAAATTACAGGGTGAACTCAAGGGGTTGGGCGAGAGGGAGAAAGAGGCACGCGAGAAGCTGGAGAGTTATCAAAAGAAGTATCCTCTCAGTGGGGAATAGCGTGGACAAAAAAAACCGTCTCGGCGGGGTCGCCGACACGGTCTTTAAAATCGTTCGGCGCAAATCTATGCGTCGATCTTGCGGTAGGCCGCCACGAGTGCATCAAGACCTTCCTGGCCCTTCTTACTGGTGCCATGCTCCATTCCTGTCTCTTATACACATCTCCGAGCCCACGAGAC
>CAJXVQ010000508.1 GCA_913060685.1 uncultured Verrucomicrobiales bacterium | reverse complement strand
CGAGATCAGCCTCGGTCTCGTGGGCTCGGAGATGTGTATAAGAGACAGACTCTGACTGGTTTCACGGAGTAATTGCGCCGGCAGATCAACCCACTCCGCGGTCATGGCATCTTCAGAAATGACCGCTCTCAAATTGGTGGCCCATTCGTAGCTGCGCTCGTCCCCTTTGACTCCCACTGTTTTCACCGGGATCAATCCGGCGTAGGCCTGCCAGACCCGGTCATACCAACCGTGCTCCTTGAGCTTGCCAATAAAGATGGCATCGCACTCGCGGATGATCCTAAGACGCTCACGATCCACCGCACCGGGGCAACGCACTGCCAGGCCGGGACCAGGGAAAGGGTGGCGTCCGAGAATGTCAGGAGCGATTCCCAAAGCAGCTCCGAGTTCACGCACTTCGTCTTTGAATAATTCAGCCAAGGGCTCCAGCACCTTGCCTTGCTCCTGTAATTCAAGAATCTTGGCCACCCGGTTATGGTGAGTCTTGATGACCGAAGCCTTTGACTTGGCATTGGAGGCACTTTCGATCACGTCGGGATACAAGGTTCCCTGCGCCAACATCTCAGCATCCCCCACCGTGTCCCAAAAGACCTTGATGAAAAGATTCCCGATGATCTTACGCTTCTCTTCGGGATCTTCCTTCCCGGCCAGGGCTGTCAGGAACTCATCAGCAGCATCGATCGTTTCGATCTCAACTCCCATCCGGTGGAAGTTATTTTGCACCACTGCCGTTTCGCCTTTCCGCAAAAGTCCATTGTCCACGAAGATCGCCCGGACGTTCACCCCGGCTTCTTTCAGGAGGACGGCGAGAACCGTACTATCAACACCGCCACTGACGCCACAGACGACCTGCTTCTGTCCAACGATCTCCTTGATGCCATCGATCATCTCCCGCTTGAAGTCTTCGATGTGAAAAGGCTGAAGCTCCTTGGCTTGCAGAAGGAAGTTGTTCAAAATCCGTAATCCTTCGTGGGAATGGGTCACCTCGGGGTGAAATTGGATTCCATAAAACCCACCCGGCCAGCGAAGACTGACAGGTGTGCCATGTTGGTTGGTCGCGATTACAACAGCCTCCTCGTGGAGATCCTGTACCGTATCGGAGTGGCTCATCCAAACTTGTGATTCCGAAGAAATCCCTTCGTAAAGATCCTGATGACAAGTCGGCGTGAGCGCAGCCGGACCATACTCCCGCTTATTGCTCGCCTTCACCGAGCCTCCAAACTTGATATTGAGAAGCTGCATTCCATAGCAAACTCCCAGCACCGGAACGCCGAATGATTTTAACTTCTCAAAGTCGATGTCTGGAGCATCGGGGTCACTGGTGCTCTTGGGACCACCGGACAGAATCACGGCTCCGGGTTGTCCGATTTCGGCAATTTCCTCCGCCGAATAGAGCTTGGCGAAAAAGCCAAGCTCACGGACGCGACGAACGATGAGTTGGGTGTATTGCGAGCCGAAATCGAGAACGGCCACATGATTGATCTCTTGCATTTTGAAAAATTAGGAAGCGGGTTGGTAGTTGGTCGGCTCCTCGGTGATGGTCACGTCGTGCGCGTGACTTTCGCGAAGACCACCGGCAGTGATACGCACAAACTCGGCCTTCTCACGAAGCTGCTCGAGACTACGTGCCCCAACATAGCCCATGCCGGAACGAAGTCCTCCCATAAGCTGAAAAACAACATCGGCCAGCGGCCCTTTGTAAGGAACGCGACCTTCAACGCCCTCGGCGACGAGCTTGCCGCTGGAGTTCTGACCGTAGCGATCACCTGCGCCCTTGCGCATCGCACCGATCGAGCCCATGCCACGATAAGTCTTAAAGCGACGCCCTTGCGAATGCACTGTTTGACCAGGGCTCTCGCGTGTTCCTGCCAGAAGCGAGCCCAGCATGACCAGATCAGCTCCGGCTGCGAGCGCCTTGGTGATGTCCCCCGAGTAGCGGATTCCACCATCAGCGATCACCTTCACTCCGAGTTCGTGGGCGGCCTCGGCGACATTTTGGACGGCGGTAAACTGAGGCATCCCCACTCCGGAAATCACGCGGGTGGTGCAAATCGAACCTGGTCCAACACCCACCTTGAGGCAGTTGGCTCCGGCCTTGATAAGATCCCGCGCACCTTGCGCCGTGACGACATTACCCGCGACAACCGGAGTATCTCCGAGTTCACGAAGTTTCCCTATCACCTCCATCACCCGGGTGGTGTGCCCGGTAGCAGCATCGATGAAAAGAGCATCAGCACCTGCTTCAATCAAAGCCTTCGCACGTTCCAAAAACTCAGGTCCGGGTCCCACCGCCGCACCGCATCGGAGCTGACCATTGGGGTCCTTGGCGGCACTGGTGAAGGTGATCCTTTTTTCAATATCCGCACCAGTGATAAGGCCCGCAAGAATTCCATCGGCCGTCACCAGAGGTAGTTTCTCGATCCGGTTTTTATAGAGAATTTCCCGAGCCTGCCGCTGCCCCATGTCAGCAGGGGCCGTATGAAGACGCTCAATAGGCGTCATAACATCCTCGACCAAAGCTTCTTCACTGGGAATGTGGCGAAGATCCCGTCCGGTCACCATCCCCTCAAGCCGTCCATTCGCATCCACCACTGGAAAACCGGAGAAGCCCTCTCGCTCCATGATACCCCGGACTTCCGCAACCGTGAGATCGCGCGACACTGTGAGAGGCTTGTAAATCACGGCATTCTCCGACCGCTTCACCTTGGCCACCATCGAAGCCTGTTCATCAATCGGGCAGGCCCGGTGAATCACCGCGAGACCGCCCTCACGCGCCAACGCGATTGCCAATTCGGTCTCTGAGACCGTATCCATCGCTGCCGAAACAACCGGAATATTCAAAGGAATCCCCGGGCACAACTCTGTGCTCACATCGGACTCCGAAGGGAGCAATTCGCTCAAACCAGGAATCAAAAGAACGTCGTCAAAAGAAAGGGCCAAAGAGGGTTCCGCCATGGGCGAATTAATGGAATTTAGCACCTGAAAGCAAGCGCGATTCCTTCAGACACCAAAAAATTAGCTGTTTCCAGCAGCCTTAAGCCCAGTTTTGCAATTCCAAGCCTTCAACCCTTTCAAATTCGGAAGTATTATTCGATCATGATCGGAAGATCCATCACCAGAGCTTGGCCTGCAATGAGGCAGTCAAGATGACGTGAAAATGAGCCTCTTGTCCCGCATGATCTCCAGATTCTTTACTCGTTCAGCAGGTAAAGGCGACAATCCGGGCAGTGAAAGGAATCGTGCTTCCAGCCAAACCCTACCCTCACAGGTCCGATTGAACCACCGCCGAAAAATAGCTTCTTGATTCCGCTCCACTGGTCATGAATCCAAAAGATCCTCGTATTCGAGCAAATTTTCCCTTTTTGCAAGATTCTCCCGCACTTGGGGCATAACACATCGCTCTCCAGAGAATCCGCTTCTGGAGATGAATAAGGATTCGGATCAGACACGATATTCCTTTAGTCGAGGAAGACGATCTTACCTGGCTGGCCTTTCTCGGCCGCTTCAGCCAAAGCCTGTTTTTCATGCTGCTCAGGTGAGCAGGAAGAATCAATGGGTGCGTCCGGCTCCTCTTCGCTGGTTTCGACGATCCCCTTCTCAAGAAGAAAAGCCTCCACTTCCTCACCACTGACGTCCGGAAGCATCTCGCCGTTCACCTCGACGCACGGGCTCAAGGGCTGGCCGGTCTTCTGCTCCATTTCCCAACGGAAAGCGGGATTCTTGATGATATCCTTTTCGTCAAACTCAAGATCATACTTCCGCATGATGGCCCGGACACCTTCGCTCCAGCCGCAGAAAGTTTTCACATAGGCCGTAATTTGTGGTTTTTGATCGCTCATTGAGCGAATTATAGCGGGCCTTTTACGTCTTGCAACCACGCACCGCCTCCCGGTGTCTCGATTCGAATCCGTTCACCCGCTCGCACCTCCACTTTCTCAATCCCCTTCAAGACCGTCCACTCCCCATCCCGCCAGAGCAGGTTGCGTCCTGGCGACCCATTGGGTCTTGGTGATTCGGTCCTCCGCTGCGTGAGCAATGACACCGTCGTTTCTTCCAGAAATTCGATCTCGCGGACCAATCCGTCACCGCCGTTCCAGCGACCTTTCCCTCCAGATCCGCGCCGAATTCCAAACTCACGGACCCGAACCGGAAACCGTTCCTCCAAAATCTCCACGTCGGTGATCGCAGTATTACTCATGTGGACGTGGCATCCGCTTCGTCCATGCCAACCCGGACCAGCGCCAGCTCCGCCGCCCATGGTCTCGTAAAATCCGAAGCGCTCGTTCCCAAAGAGAAAATTGTTCATCGTCCCCTGTCCGTTCGATTGCAGCCCCAGGGCTTCCAAAAGACAATCGACCACGCGCTGGCTCGTCTCAACATTTCCTCCCACCACCGCCGGGCAGGTCTCGGGATCACTTGTGAGTGGCGGGTTCAAAATTCCTTCTTCAGTGACAATCTCAACCTGATCCAAAAGTCCCTCATTGAGAGGCAGATCAATATTCACCTTAAGCCTCAACGCATAAAGCACCGCGCTCCGAACAATCGCCGGAGTGGCATTCAGGTTTCCCGGATGCACCGGAGCCGACCCAGAGAAATCCACGAGCAACTTCTCCCCTTTCGAAATCCGTACCCGGATGACCGAGCCATCATCCAAAACATCGTCCGCCTCACAATCGTCCAGGCCCTTCAAAGCCTTACCCAGCAAACGAGCCGAGCGTTCATAAAGTGCCCACATTTGCGCCTCAATCTCCTCAATCGATGAGTGCCCGACCATGGCCTCCACCGCTCCCACCCCTTGCCGATTCGCCGCAACCTGCGCTTTTAGGTCAGCCACATTATCCGATGGCGACCGCGACTCCTTGAAAAAATCTCTCCCAATCTCCTCAAAGGACGTCGGTTCAATGACAATTCCCTCCTCAGCCAAGACCCGGGCATCGGGCGGCATCGACCCAGGGGTCTTCCCTCCGATTTCCGCGTGATGCGCCCGGTTCGCCACAAACGCGACCAAATGCTCCTCCACAAAAACGGGGCTAATCCTGTCTCTTATACACATCTGACGCTGCCGACGATCTACTCTGTGTAGA
>CAJXVQ010000507.1 GCA_913060685.1 uncultured Verrucomicrobiales bacterium | reverse complement strand
GATCAGCCTCGGTCTCGTGGGCTCGGAGATGTGTATAAGAGACAGCACCAGAGACGGCCCGACCACAACATTTGCGAGAACGTGGCAGGCCGAGCAGTTCATTTTAAATTTCGCCTCACCGGCAGGCAGCACTTTATCCTGCGCCATTGCAGGCAGAACAAAGAGGAGGCTAAGAAGATATTTCATGGTGAGTCACTTAAGAGTCTTGATCCATTCAACGAGCGCTTTTTGCTCGATCGGGGAAAGGTTGAGATTGGGCATGGCCGGAGGATAATTCACAGGAGCTTCAGCGAGAGGATTATTAATAGCCCGCAGGAGATAGGCATCATCCACCGTCACCTCCAGTGGTTTTCCGTTCCGAATCACCTTCTGCTTTCGGCCATAAATGCCATTCAATGAAGGACCTGCAAGTCGAGAACCATCAAGAGTGTGACAGGCGGCACAAATGGCGGCGAACTGCGCCTTGGCGTATCCCATCGGGTCATCCTTGGCGGAGATCGACTGCGCCACTGCGGCCTGGGCTCCACCACCCTGATGACGGAGCATGGTATACCACGCGGTGTTCTTATAGAGCGGCAGTTGCTCGACCTTCAGCTCGATGACCCAACCGACGTTTTCATTGCTGTAGTTTTTGTCGGTGACGAAAGGTGGCGAATTGTCACGAATCCCGGGCACCGTAAGCGCAATGCGTTTTCCATCGGCACTGAGAACCCGCTTGGCGGCAGTGAGGGCCTCAGTAGCGAAACTCCTTCCCCCATATCCTTTTGTGGGAATATAAGTCCACTGCTTCAGATTAAACTTCACCATCTTCAGTTGGTCGGGAGTGATAGGCTTGAAGAGCTCGACTTCGAGACCGCCCGGCATGTCCCGAATGGCCACCATCTCATTAAAATCAGCAGGAATCTCACCCGGCTGTTTCAGCGAAAGCCGCTGCAAACCATAGGGCGGTTTCGGCTTCTCGCCCTTCTTGGGGAGGAACTGCCAAAGCCCGCCGTGACCAATATGACCAATGTAATAATTCTGATCCGGCCCCTCGATGATCCGATTGGGACCAGCGGTAAAGCCGGTCCGGCCTTCCGGATCATGGCCGCCGGAATGAAGGAAGACAGCTCCCTGCCAAACGCCCTCGACCTCCTCGAGAAACACACGGTTCATTCGCCCAAGAGTGACATCTCCAAAGATCCATTGTCCGTTATAAACAGAAAGCGGGCCTTTGATCTCCTTCAAAATAACAGGCTGGCTTGGTGAACGATTCACGATCCCTTGCGGGAGATGGACCGTAGGCGGAGTTTGATAACGGGATCCTCCGATCTGGGAATCAACGTCCTCCGGCTGGAAAGCAGCAGTGTTTGTGTTGTCCTTCTTGATGAGGTAATGCCCGTAGAACGCGCCTTGGGTAAGCCGAATAAATTCATTCGAAGGATTAAAAACACCTTGGTTGTCGAGCACGATCATCTCTTGATCCGGCCCAACCGCGAAGCCATTGGGCGTCCGGTAGCCACCCGCGAAGTACGAGATGTCAACATCAGCGGCTTTCTCCGTTCCCGTGATGGGACCGAGAAGAAAAGTAGACCCACGCTTCGTCTTTGGGTTCACCGTGACATTCAAGTCGCGAGAACCTCCAATCCGGACTGACGTGCTCAGATTCCCGGCCAGGTAGCTCTTGCCCTCCTCCTCGATGATTCCAAACCCGATGGTATAAGTGTGAAAGTTGGGCTGCGAGATTCCATCGATGAGCACGACTTTCTCATCGGTCGAAAATAGTCCGTCGCCATTACGATCCTCGAGACGAGAAATCTTATCCTTTTCGCCAATGTAGATCTTCCCGCCATGGACCGCGATTGCGGTGGGTTCATAGAGATCTTTCATCAAACGCTGAGCCTTCACCTTTGAGCGATCCGAATTCCCAATTAGTCCGGTCACTTTGAAAACCTCTCCTTCTTTAAAAGGGGCCTTATTCTGCCGATCAGGTGTGAAAACGGTCACGTAGAGATCATTCCCGTCGAAGGCCATTGCCGAGATCTTCAACTCGACGTCCTGGTCTGGATAAAGATTTTCGAGCTTAAAGAGCGGGTGAAGTGAATCCGCAGCCGCGAGCGCATCGAGCTTGGGAGAGAACTTCTTTTTTGGTTTCTTGGGCTTGGTATCAGCAAGGGACAAAGCCGGTAGCATCAGTGGGAGCAGAAAAAGGAGGCGTCGCATGGTAAAAGAGATTCAGGAACACGGGGATTCCAACCTAATGGAGAGGAGATTGAAATGACTGTTTTCCGGGGCCAAATCCAAGGAGCGAGACGGCTTGCTTCGGATTCCCAAGTCCCTCCCCTGTCGCAATGAGAAAGACATTCTTCCTAATCTCCGTTTTCGTCTCGCTGCTCTCATTAGGCTGCGGACGGTCCACGATCGGAAAGCTCCCGGAAGGCCCATTGTGAAAAAAACGATCTCGATTCTTCCCTTGCTCTGCGAAGGCAATTCGAGGGATGATCCAAACAATCACGAAAGTCATGAAATTACAATTTGCCGCCCTCCTTGCTCCAATGTCGCTGCTCCTGGCGGCTTCATTATTGATCGGTCAGGAAACGAAAAAGTCCGAAAACGAAAAAAGTGTGAAGCCGGGGATCAACGAGCGCTTCCTCGACCCCGAACTTCAGGTCGATGACTGGCTCAAGCGCTTCGAGGTCGAGAGCCGTGAAACCTTCCACGAGCGCGAGAAGGTCATTGAGGCCTGCCAGATTAAAAAAGGAATGGCTATCGCCGATATCGGAGCGGGAACCGGCCTTTATACACGACTTTTTTCAAAAGCAACCGGCCCCGAAGGATGGGTCTACGCGGTCGATATATCAGGTCCTTTCCTGAAACACATCGTGGCGCGGGCCCAGCAGGAAGGTCAGCAGAATATCAGCGCCATCTTGAGTCCCGAAAACTCCGCGCCCCTCCCACCGAACTCCCTCGACATGGTTTTCGTCTGCGACACCTACCACCACTTCGAGTTCCCCAAGGGAACCATGAAATCGGTGGTCCGGGCGCTCAAAAATGGCGGCACCATGGTTGTGATCGACTTCGAGCGCATCGAGGGAAAATCCCGGGAATGGCTCATGGGTCACGTCCGGGCGGGAAAGTCAGTCTTCCGCAAAGAAATTGAAGACGCGGGTCTCACTTTTGTGGAAGAGGTTGAAATGGCAGGCTTCAAAGAAAACTACTTCCTCCGCTTCCGCAAAGAGTGATGGTGCGGGAGAAAGGCTTCGGCTTCTGGACGCTCACCTTCCTGGTCGTAGCAAACATGATCGGAGCCGGAGTCTTTACGACTTCCGGATTTACCCTCGCCTCGCTGGGCGATCCTTCGCTGGTTTTACTGGCTTGGCTTGTGGGCGGACTGGTCGCGCTTTGCGGAGCGTTCAGTTACGGACTGCTCATTCAACGAATCCCACTCTCGGGAGGCGAGTATATCTTCCTATCGAAAGCAGTTCACCCCTTCGTGGGCTTCGTCGCCGGCTGGGTCTCCCTGCTGGCCGGCTTTAGCGGAGCAATTGCCTTTGCCGCAGTGGCACTGGAAAGCTACCTACCCGGCAATCTCCCGGCGAAGTTGCCCGCGGTTGGCGTCATTGTGTTGGGGGCCATTTTGCACGGCGTAAAGCGATGGTTTGGAGCCGGGGTTCAAAATACCGCCGTGATTTTAAAGCTGCTCCTTCTGGTGATCTTTCTTGGATGGGGTGCCTTCTCGATCGATTGGGGAAGTCGATCTTCAGAAACCTTTGAAAGCGAATCCGGAATCCTGGCTTTCGCGCAGGCCCTCGTCTGGATCTCCCTGAGCTATTCGGGTTTTAATGCCGCCGTCTATGTTGCTGGCGAAGCGACTGCTCCCCGGGTCGTGGCAAGAGCTCTCGTGACAGGAACAACCCTCACGGTAGGGCTTTATCTTTTCCTCAACGCAACCTTCGTTTTAGGCGCGCCTGCTTCGGAAATCACAGGCCAAGCGGATATCGCGGCACGGGCCGCAAAGTGGATCGGCGGCGCGGGCTTCGAAACGTTCACCCGCCTCGTCATCTCACTCGCCCTCGTGACCTCGGTTCTCAGCATGATGATGGCAGGCCCGAGGGTTTATGGAAAGATGGCCGAAGATGGCATCATTCCAAAAATCTTCATTCTTCGGGCAGCCCGGGTTTGGCCCGCCGTGCTTCTCCAAATGAGTCTCGCATTGCTCCTCGTTTTCCTAGGCTCATTGCAAGACCTTCTCGGCTACCTCGGGCTCACCTTATCCCTCAGTGCCGCCGTCGCAGTGGGCTCACTTTTTCTCGGCAAGAGAGTGCGGGGCTGGTCCGCGCTCCCCCCCGCCCTCTTTGTCATCGCAACCCTTGGGGCCGTAATTCTGCTCATTGTGCATGACCCGAGGCAGGTCCTCGGCACCGGGATCACATTGCTCCTTGGAGCGGCCGCTTACTATTTCTCGCGTTCCGCTCCAGCAAGGAAAGATTGAATGAGTGGTAAACCCTTGATCGGTGGCATTCCCTGAGAAAATTTCGACTTGGACAGGAGATGAAGGCAACAAGTGTTTGGAAATACCGAATGAAAATAGCAACGACCCTAATCGCAGCCACTTCAGATGCGCAGGTCTCGCGAATTCCCTAGCGGGAAACGTTTTGGTCAACCCCTCCTTCGAAAGCCCGGCATGTGCAAATCGAGGTCAAAATGACCCGGAGTGGCAATGTTCGAAGCGATCTCAAGCCGGAATTCCGCCGACCATGAAATCGCATGAACGGAGGTGTCCACGCCCGTAAAAAACACAAAGTCCGGCTGGACACTGGGAAAGTGGCTATGCTTGGCTTCTCTAGGGGCGGGAAGCAGGACGGACTGACGACCTTGTGGCACGAGAACGGAGAGAAGTTAAGCTGCCATCAATGAGGCAACGCCCACGCTCGAATCGCATCTCATAGAGAGGACGATCTTTTTCGAAGATTTGCCCATACTCGCCCAGATCGTAACGGTGCAGGATCTCGAGAAACACCGAATCGTGGATTTTTTCAAGAAGCTCATTGCTTAACAAGACCTGTCTCTTATACACATCTGACGCTGCCGACGATCTACTCTGTGTAG
>CAJXVQ010000506.1 GCA_913060685.1 uncultured Verrucomicrobiales bacterium | reverse complement strand
TCGTCGGCAGCGTCAGATGTGTATAAGAGACAGGTAAACGGGGCCTACTTCAAAGTCTTCGATGGTTCCGATAGGAATGTTTGCGGGGAAGAGTTTTCCCCGTCCGTCGGTATAAACTTTCATCCCCTTGCGGAGGATGGCGGTTTTTGAGAGGTAGCGCAGACGCAGTCGGGGCTTCTGGCCAAAAGTGGTCTGTCGGCCGACAATGATGCCGACCTCGCTGGTGCCTTCCACCCGAGCAGAGACCTGGGAGATCTCGTCGGTGATGAGAAGGATGGATGAGATGTTCTCGCCGGAGAGCTGGAGGCGTCCGACCAGTCCTCCGTTCGAAGCGAGGACACAGAGATCAAATTCGGGGGCAGCGTCGAAACCGTCGTTGGTGCCACGGTTGATCTCGATGGTCTTGCCCCACATTTGTGGCTGTTTGCGAACGACTCTGGCGGCGACAACGTCAAATTGTGGCTTCTTTTTAAAATCGAGGGCGTTGCGAAGTTCGTTATTCTCAGCTTCAAGTTCCCGGACGCGAGCAGCGATGAGTTTGAAGCGGTCACGCTCGTTCCTGACCTGGCCGAGACGCTTCTCGAGGTCTTCGGAGTGTGCGACTTCTTCGAGGAATTCGTTGGCGAAAGCTTCGGTCTCGCCCCCCTTTGAGATGATGGGCGAGATCGCCGAATAGTAAGCCCGTTGGATTTGGCGCACTGATTTTTCGCTGAGGGTGAACACCCACACGAGTCCTGCCGCAAAGAGCAGAATAGCGAAAAAATTGAATGGCTTCATTCCCGGAGTCCGGACGAGTGTTTCTAGTGGTCGGAGTTGGTGACGCGCTTCAGGAAGCTGATTTCCTGAAGAACCTTACCTGTGCCCTCGGCAACCGCGCTGAGGGGATCCTCGGCAACGTGAACGGGGAGTCCGGTTTCCTCACGCAGACGCTTGTCGAGTCCGCGAAGGAGTGCTCCTCCACCGGCGAGAACCAAACCACGGTCGACGAGGTCGGCAGCCAATTCAGGCGGGCAGCGCTCGAGAGTCGTGCGGACGGCATCCACGATGGTAGTGAGGGGATCGGCCATGGCGTCACGAACTTCCTCGGAAGTGATGGTGATCGTTTTCGGAAGGCCGGAAACGAGGTCCCTTCCTTTCACCTCCATGGTGGTTTCCTTGGGTAGGACATGGGCGGAGCCGATGCGAATCTTGATATCCTCGGCGGTGCGCTCGCCAATCATGAGGTTGTAGCCCCGTTTCATGTGAGAAATGATGGCTTCATCGAGCTCATCTCCTGCGGTGCGGACGCTCCGGGCGTAGACGATGCCGGAAAGGGAAATGAGAGCGACTTCGGTGGTGCCGCCTCCGATGTCGACGATCATGTTACCGGATGGGTCCTGCACCGGGAGCCCGACGCCGATGGCTGCGGCCATGGGTTCCTCAATGAGGTAGACCTCCCGGGCTCCGGCCTGCTCGGCGGATTCCTTGACGGCTCGCCGCTCGACCTCGGTGATGCCGGAGGGAATGGCGATGACGACACGAGGGTGTGAGCGGCGTTTGCCACTGACCTTCTTCATGAAGTATCGCAGCATCGCTTCGGTGACTTCAAAGTCAGCGATGACGCCGTCTTTCAGAGGGCGAATTGCGACGATATTGCCGGGGGTTCGGCCGAGCATGCGCTTGGCGTCATCTCCAACGGCGAGGACTTCATTAGTTCCAGCCTTAACGGCAACCACGGATGGTTCACGGAGAACGATGCCGTGATCCTTAACATTGACGAGGGTGTTGGCGGTGCCGAGATCGATTCCGATATCGTTCGACAGAAGGCCAAAGAGTCGTGCAAACACTTTTTGTATTAGGGAGTTAGATTGAATTGAAAGAGAGTTTAGGGAGGCGACTCCGATCATTTTGGAGAAACCTATCCCGAGGGGCGGTGACGATGGAGAGCTTGTCAGGGATGGTCAAGCCGCATCGGTCTTCCTCACTTATTTTGACAATGTTCCACGCGATGCCGTTTCTACTACGATCTGCGTTTGAGGAATTCCTCGGCGAATTGCTCGTAGGCAATGGCACCTGCTCCACCCCGGTCGTGTTCGAAGATGGTCAAGCCGTAGCTGGGAGCCTCTCCAATCCTGATGGATCGGGGGATGATTGCCTTGTAGAGCTGCTCGGGGAAGTAGTTTTGAACTTCTTCTACAACCTGCTTCGAGAGATTGGTCCGGCCATCATACATCGTCATGAGGATGCCTTCGAGTATCGCCGGCGAGCCAATTCCTGCTTCCCTGACATGTTCGATGATGTGGACAATTTTGGCGAGTCCTTCGAGGCCAAACCATTCACATTGCAGTGGGATGACGATTTCGTCGGCAGCAGCGAGGGCCGAAGTCATAAGGATACCGAGGGAAGGAGGGGTATCGAGGATGATATAATCATAGTCGTGTGTTTTTTCCAATTCGACCAGGAGTTGGCGAAGGCGGGAGAGGTAGTCGGGCATTTGTGCGAGCTCGATTTCGACCCCGGCGAGGTCCATGTCGCCGGGCACGAGGGAAAGGTTTTCGATCCGGGTGGGGATGATGTTGTCCTCGAGTCTCGCCTGGCCGATGAGAGGAAGATACATGCATCCCTCGGAAGTGGCTTCCTCGCCGAGTCCACTGGTGGCATTGGCTTGGGGATCGAGGTCCAAGAGGAGGATTTTTTTGCCTCGATAGGCCAATGCTCCGGAAAGATTGATCGCGGTGGTGGTCTTTCCAACTCCTCCTTTTTGGTTGGCGATAGCGATAATCTTCATAGGAATCTTCTGGGGCGAAAGGTGGCCCGAGAGTGGTGCGAGAGGAAGAAAAAAGGCGGGGAGGATGAGCGATTCTCAGCGACCCAGTTCGCGGGCCTTTTCGGTGGCTGCTTTGACCGCTTTGATGGTGGTTGAGCGGAAGGCTCCTTCCTCCAAAGCGGCGAGTCCGGCAATGGTGGTGCCTCCCGGTGAAGTGACCCGGTCCCGGAGAACGGCGGGATGAAGTTTGGAGTCTGCCACCATGCGGGCGGCGCCGAGAACGGTTTGAGTGGCGAGAGCGAGGGCCTGATCGCGGGGCAGGCCTTCGAGGAGGGCGCCGTCGGCAAGAGCCTCAATGAAGGTGTAGACATAAGCGGGGCCGCTTCCGGAGAGTCCGGTGACGGTATCGATAAGGGTCTCCTTCACCTGATAGACGATGCCGATGGAACCGAGGAGTTTATCGGTAAAGTCCGCATCGGCCTGTGTGGCCAGTGATCCGAGAGAAAATGCCGCCGCTCCTTCTCCAATGAGGGCGGGAGTGTTTGGCATACATCTCACAATGCGGGCCTTGTTTTGCGAGCTTTCCTCCATGGCCGAAATTGTGACACCGGCGGCGATTGAAACGACGAGGAGTTCGTTTGAGGTGGCCGTGTTGGAGGGGATTTTCGAGAGAATTCCGGAGACTTCACCTGGTTTGACACAGAGAAGGAGCACGTCACTGTTGTAAATTACGTCGTTGAGAGATTCGGCGGCAGAAATGTCATGCCCGAGAGCGGTGATGGCGGCAGGCACGGGATCATAGGCGAGAACCTGCTTGGCTTCGAAAACACCCGCTTTGATCGCGCCCTGAGTTAAGGCGGTTCCCATTTTGCCACATCCAATAAGACCGATTGTCATGGGCGGAGCTTGGACCGGAGGGTGGGGGGTGTCGAGTCTGCGTGTCTCTCCATGATTGAGGAGTTGCAAAGCGGGCGCAATTTTCAGAGAAGAGGGACGTGAGACAGTTTGTTTTTTTGGTGGGTTGCTTCTTATTAGGCGCGCCGATTTTTGCGGAAGATTTTAAGGTTGAATCGGTGATTCATCCCGTGGTGTCAAAGCTGCCTCCGCCTAAGGTGATTGAGGCATTTGGGAAGGGGCAGGCGGCCATTTCCACAAGTTCTGACGCAGCGGCCAAGCATGTGGCTCAAGGGATCGCCCGGCTCAATACCTCGTGGGATTTCGAGGCCTATCGTCATTTCTGTGCGGCGGCTAAATTGGATCCCGATTGCCTGATGGCGTATTGGGGAATCACAATGAGTTTGGCCGGGAGTCAGCATGAGTTCTTTGAGCAGCGCCAGTTGGCGGTGGAGCGGATGCTTGATTTGCTGGAGGCCGAGGATGCGGCAAAAGAGAATCGCTGGACCCAGTTGGAGAAGCGCTATGCGCAGGCGGCAGGTTTTCTTTTGACCAACGGAGTGAGGGCCGCCGGGGAGACATTTCAGGCCATCTCCATGAACTATCCAGCAGATATTCAGTCGAAACTGCTGTCCCTGTTCCTCCTGAGAGACGGTTTTGACGATGCGGGAAGACCACTGGTCGGGCAACGCAAGGCAAACGAGGGCCTTCGAGGCATTCTGGAGACGAACCCCGAGAATATTTCAGTCCTGTCATTCTGGGTGAGCAGCCAGTCTGAAGCACCGCTCAATGTGCCATTTATCCGCGAAAAAGTTTTACCGGTCGCTCGCAAGTTGGCCGGGGATCATCCGGAACACCCCCCTTTTTTCCTAATGTTGGCTCATGTCGAAGGGCGTTGCGGAAATGCGGCGATGGCGATTAAGGCGGCTTCAAAAGCGTGCGAACTTTACCAATCCTACATGGTGGGCGAGGGCGTGACTATCTATGATTGCGAGGGATGGGTGCGCGCGAAGGTTTATCTCACAAGCCTTCACCAGATGAAGGGAGAGCACACCCAGGCGATGAATGTCGCGGAGGAGTTGGCAGTCATCAAAATTGATGAAAAACGTCTTTTTTCACGAGGGGCGGGATTGTTGCTCTGGGAAGGTCGCACGGCCGGGGCTCGCGCTGTCATGGGCCGGACTGACAAGGCTTCGCTTCAGGAAGGTCAAAATATCCTTGAGAGCTTGAAGGAAAATCAGTGGTTTAAGGACAAGTCATTTGCTCTCCAGTATCGTGATTGTCTGGCCTTTTATCTGGCGGTGCGTAAGGCGATCCTCGCGAAAGATTCCAAGGGTGGCAAAGTCGTTTTTGAGCAATTACTAGTCAGAATTCGAGCGCTGGGAGAAAAAAAGCTCCTAGCTTCGAAGACCAGCACCTACTCACTGTCTCTTATACACATCTCCGAGCCCACGAGACCGAGGCTGAT
>CAJXVQ010000505.1 GCA_913060685.1 uncultured Verrucomicrobiales bacterium | reverse complement strand
CTACACAGAGTAGATCGTCGGCAGCGTCAGATGTGTATAAGAGACAGGAACAGAAGTCAGCCACCTTGAAATCAGCCTGAAGGGAATCTTCGGCCAATCCTAAAAATCACCAAAGACATGAGCCTAACTATCGAAAATTTGCACGCATCCGTTGAAGGGACTCCCATCCTCAAAGGACTCAATCTTGAGATCCCGGCTGGGGAGATCCACGCCATTATGGGGCCGAACGGATCCGGAAAATCGACTCTCTCCAAGATCATCGCCGGACACGACGACTATGAAGTGACCGATGGTCGCGTGCTTCTGGACGGCGTGGACATCGCCGGGCTTGAAGTTGATGAACGCTCACGTGCCGGGATTTTTCTGGCCTTCCAGTATCCCGCCGAGGTTCCTGGTGTTTCCAATGCCAACTTTCTCCGCGCCGCGTTGCAGGCCCGCCTTCCTGACGGTGAAGAAATTGATGCCGTTGCCTTTTATAAGGACATGTATGCCAAAATGGATGGGTTGGAAATGAATCGTAAATTCACCAGCCGTGCCGTGAACGAAGGTTTCTCCGGAGGGGAAAAGAAGCGCAATGAGATCCTACAAATGATGATGCTCGATCCCCGCTACTGCCTGCTTGATGAGACCGACTCCGGTCTCGATATCGATGCTCTCAAGGTGGTCGCAAAAGGAGTGAACTCGATGCGTTCGCCAAACCGTGGCTTTTTGGTCATCACTCACTACCAGCGCCTTCTCGACTACATCAAGCCGGACCACGTTCACGTGATGTCCGATGGGCAAATCGTCAAATCCGGTGGAGCCGAACTCGCCCTCGAACTCGAGGAGAGCGGCTACGACTTCCTCAAGCAAACCGCCTAACCCCTGACATTTCTATGAGTTCCGAAACCGCTACCGTAAAACAAGTCGCCCTTGAAAAGGACAACATCGGCAATTTTTCCTTCCCTGAGAAGCATAAGTTTGATGCCGGATATGGCCTCACCAAGGACACTCTTGACTACATTTCCAATGTCAAAAAAGAGCCCTCCTGGGTGAATGAGTTCCGCCACAAGGCGCTCGATGTTTTCTTGTCCAAGCCCATGCCCACCAACTGGGCGACCAAAGATCTCGAGGCCATCGACTTCGATAAAATTCGCTATTATCTCTCTGACGGAGCCGAGCCCAAGCGTTCTTGGGACGATGTTCCTCCCGAGGTCCTCGAAACTTTTGACCGGCTCGGCGTTCCCGAGCAGGAACGTGCCTTTCTGGCCGGAGTGGAAGCCCAGTATGATTCGGAAGCAGCTTACTCAAACGTGAAGGAAGCTCTCGCCGACGAAGGCGTGATCTTCGTGACCTGCTCGGAAGGTCTGAAGGAGCACGAGGAAATCTTTCGCCCTTGGTTTGGCAAAGTCATCCCAACGGGTGACAACAAATTCTCAGCTCTCAACTCCGCCGTCATGTCCGGTGGTTCCTTTATCTACATCCCGCCCGGGGTGAAGGTGAAGCACCCGCTCCAGGCCTACTTCCGCATCAACTCGGAGAACTTCGGTCAATTCGAGCGCACCCTCATCATCGCCGACGAAGGTTCGGAAGTGATGTATATGGAAGGTTGCACCGCTCCGAAATTCGAGACTGCAACCTTGCACTCCGCTGTCGTGGAACTTGTCGCCATGAAAGGTGCCAAGATCCAGTATATCACTGTTCAGAACTGGTCCTCGAATGTTTTCAACCTCGTGACCAAGCGTGGCCTCGCTCATGAGGACGCCGAAATTCGCTGGATCGATTGTAACATCGGCTCTCGTCTCACCATGAAATACCCCGGTGTTGTCATGAAGGGTGAGCGTGCCCGTGGAGAGGTCATTTCCATCGCTCTAGCCAATGATGGTCAGCACCAGGATACCGGTGCCAAAATGATTCACGCCGCCAATAATACGACTTCCAATGTCATCTCCAAGTCCATCTCGGTGGGCAAAGGTCGCTCGACCTATCGTGGCCAGGTTCACATTCCCAAGCACCTCAAAGGCTGCAAGAACAACACCGAGTGTGATGCGCTTTTGATCAATTCCAAGAGCCGCACCGACACCTATCCTGCGATCTCCGTCAAAGGAAACCAGCACGTCACCCAGCACGAAGCGAGCGTGAGTCAGGTTTCCAAGGAAATGCTCTTCTACATGCAGCAGCGCGGACTCTCTGAAACCCAGGCCATGTCTCTCGCCGTGAATGGATTTATTAATGACCTCGTCGAGGAATTTCCGATGGAGTATTCGGTCGAGCTCAAGCGTTTGATCGATCTTGAGATGGAAGGTTCGGTCGGTTAATTCGGTTCCCGTTTTCTCAACATCCTATCACTGGTAACTGTTCATCATTCAATGTCCGCTACTCTCACATCTCCCGCTCTCGAGGAATTCGAGGCCCTCGACTGGCCGGTCCGCACTGTCGAAAATTGGCGCTTCGGCTCCTGGAAACAGGCCAATCTTTCCGGTCTCGAACTCGTTGGCGAAGGCGTCTCGGGGCAACTGCCCGAGCCGCTCGAAGGCTTCACCCGTTTCGTTTTCGAAAACGGGACCCTCGTCTCCGGATCTTCGGATGCGGTGACCTTGGTCAGCGAATCCTTTGGCCCCATCTCCCGACTGGGTTCGCCCAAGCTCGCTGCCCTTCATACCGCGAAATCGACTCACGGTCTTCATATCAAAAGCTCAACCGACCTCTCGATTGAGGTGATTTACTTCATCTCGGGCGAGGGACTCTTTGTGCCCGGCGTGGTCATTGAGGCCGAAGGCGGAGCGAATATTCGCATCCTCAAGCGCTTCATTTCCGTCGATAACTCCGCGACCACAGTGGTGGCTGCTACGGATGTCCGGGTTGCTGACAATTCCCACGTCAGTTGTCTTTTGACCCAGGAGCTCAATAGGCAGAGCAAGCTTGTTCGCTTTGCCGATTCGACCCTGCAAAATTCTTCCTCCGCGAAGCTTGCGGTTGTTCATACCGGCTCGAAGTGGGTCCGGGAAGAGACCTACTCTACCGTCGATGGCACGGATGCCCGCTCCGAGATTTTCTCGGTGGCCTTGCCCACGACCGGACAGGAATACGACCAGCGAACCTTCCAGCACCACGGTGCCCGGGACACCTACTCGGAACTTCTTTTCAAGAACACTCTCTTTGGGAAAGCCAAGACGATCTTCTCCGGTTTGATTTTCGTCGATGAAGGTGCCCACGGGACCGACGCTTATCAAACGTGTCGTAATCTCATGATGACCGACGAGTGTGAAGCCCATTCAATGCCCGGTTTGGAGATCAATGCCGATGAGGTGAAGTGCTCCCATGGCAGCACTTCCTCGCGTGTCAGTGATGAGGAGATCTTCTACCTCATGGCGCGCGGAATTTCCTCCCGGGATGCCCGCACTCTCGTGGCGCAAGGATTCTCGGTGGAAGCGATCGAGAAGCTCGAAGATGAGCAACTTGAGGCGGTGGCTCTTGAGGTCGTGGCCCGAAAGTTTGCCACGATTGAATAGGTGATGTCAGTGGGGAGGGCTTGCGATTCTCCTTTTGCTCGCGGCCTTGTTCGTGGGTCGGAACGTGATGCGTTCCGGTCATCTTCATACCGCTCCTCAGAAGAGTGCTATTTGATGATCAATGATTGAGAGCTGGTTAATCGCGCTCGGTTTTCTTGAAGGCCGGGGCCTCGTAGTGCTCGCGGAGGCGGTGGAATTCCTTGGTGAGTTCCTCTTGTGACTTGGCGTAGGCGGGGTTGCCGGCGACACTCTTGAGTTCCTGGGGATCCTTCACGAGGTCAAACATCTGCCACTCGTCGGTTTCGGGGAGGTAGAAGAGTTTGTGGGTGGCGGTGCGGACTCCGAAGTGCTGCGGGACGTTGTGCTCGCCTTTTTCGTAGTAGGAGTAGTAGAGCGATTTGCGCCAATCAGCGGGCTCGCCTTTAAGGACGGGAACGATGGACTTTCCTTGAATTTCTGCTGGAATTTTGAGGCCGGCTGCTTCCATTAAAGTAGGAGCATAGTCGATGTTTTGGATCATTTCTTTCGGGCGTGAGCCGGGCTTGGTGACTCCGGGCCAGCGGATGGCGAAGGGCATCTTGAAGGATTCCTCGAACATCCAGCGTTTGTCGTACCAACCATGTTCGCCGAGGTAGAAGCCCTGGTCCGAGGCGTAGATTACGATGGTGTTTTCGGTGAGGCCGTTCTTGTCGAGGTAGTCGAGCATGCGACCGACGCTTTCATCGACCGCCTTCACGGTGGCGAGGTAGTTTTTCATGTAGCGTTGGTATTTCCAACGGACGATCTCCTTGTGACTCATCGAGCCGACCTGCTTGATAAATTCTTTGTTCTCAGGGCCGAAGTGGGCGTCCCATTTCTTCTTCTGGGCCTCGTTCATGCGGCGGTATTCCACGGTGGGGTAGCGGTCCAAGCCTGGAAGTTCGATGCCATTTCGCTCGTCCTTGCGGACCTTGGCGTCGTAGGCCCAGTCGAAGTGGCGGTCGATTTCCATCTCGTTTGTCGCGAGAGTTTTACTGCGATTTTCGTAGTTGTCGAAGAGGGTGGGAGGCTCGGGGATGGTCTGGCCGTCGAAGGATTTGAGGTGGCGGAGAGCCGGGGCGAAGGTGCGGTGCGGTGCCTTGTGCTGGCACATCAGGAAGAAGGGCTTTTCCTTGTCCCGGCTGTCGAGCCACTTGATGCCCTTGTCGGTCGTGATGTCGGTGCAGTAGCCGGTGAATTGCTTTTTGGTGCCGTCCATTTGGTGGAAGACGGGGTTGTAGTAGCTGCCTTGTCCGGGGAGAATTTCCCAGTAGTCAAAGCCCACGGGATCGGAGACGAGGTGCCATTTTCCAATGACGGCGGTTTGGTATCCTGCGCCGTTGAGTCCTTTGGCGAGGGTCCACTGTGATTGGTCGAGGCCTTTGCCGGAGTTGCGGAGGAAGCCGTTTTTGTGGCTGTGTTTCCCGGTGAGAATGGTGGCGCGGGACGGGCCACAGATGGAGTTTCCACAGAAGGAGTTTTTAAAAATGGCTCCGCTGGCCGCGAGACGGTCAATGTTCGGGGTGGGGGCGATTTTGGCGAGATCTCCACCATAGGCCCTGTCTCTTATACACATCTGACGCTGCCGACGATCTACTCTGTGTAG
>CAJXVQ010000504.1 GCA_913060685.1 uncultured Verrucomicrobiales bacterium | reverse complement strand
CGAGATCAGCCTCGGTCTCGTGGGCTCGGAGATGTGTATAAGAGACAGCGGTTTTAATAGCGTATTCACGGATGGCGGGGAGGACGTATTTGTCTCCGGTGAGAAGGTGGTATTCGGTGAGGAGGAGGTTTTGGTAGCCGCAGGACCATGAGACCATGCCGCCTTGCTCAACGCTGATTTTGATGTCCGGCTTGGCCCAGCTTTGTTTGTGGATGTAGTCGCGAACGAGATTGAGGTATTTGGCTTCTCCGGTGGCGAGGAGGGCGAGGGCGGAGGCTCCGAAGCGGCCGAAGTCATCGCGCTTCAAAAGATTGGCGAGAGCGGCTTCGAGAATGCGTTCGCTTTTAGGGCAGTTCCAGGGGGAGGTTTCGCTGTAGGTTCCGAGAACGGGGAGCTTCAGAGTGACGATTGAAAGCGGGCCTTTCGGTGGCGTTGAATCTTTTTCGGGTCGCCAACGGAGGAGGGTGAGAGCGCCGCCATTTTCATCACGTTCGGCGGTGTTGATTGCTTCGCCGAAAGCGCGGCGGGCATCGTGTTGGAATGGATCTTCGCCGACGCCGAGGATGACGTCGCCGACCTGGAGGGGGCCATCGGCGGGTGAGCCAGGAAGAATATGGGTGACGAGGATCTGGCGGGCCTCGGTCGTCATGAAATTTTTGCCGGCATAGATCCAGCCCTTTGCGCCGGTGGGGCCGAGGTGATATTCACCTTTCCGTTCGAAGTCGGTGGACCGGGTGAGGTCCGGGATTTCTTGGTTGAGCTGATCCTGACCATTCAGAATCAGTGAAGTAGAAAACAGAATGTAGGAAAGTGCTGGCAGAAGGTTACGGGATATCATGGCAAAGGGTGCGACGGCATGAGTGAAGGCCGGATGGTCATTCAGGTCGATGGGCTTGAATATCGTTTCCATCGGTCTTTTCGATATTTCATTTGCTTTTGACGCCTGCCCGTCACGGGGCAAGTTTTGGTTTCTCTGTTAATGTTGACTCCGCCGGCCGTACAGCCTCATTCGTGAGGCTCCCCGGTCTATCGTAGTGTTGGGTTTTTAGGAAAATCGTGGGATTCGAGTCCCCGGAGGAGGTGTCCTTGATTTGCACGGATCCTGACATGAGTTTCTTGAAGGAGGCACGGTTGGCCCGGTTCCGAAATAAGGGCTGATAAAATGCTCTGGAGTTTGGGCGTCGTGTTGGCCATCAATAGGCCATGAATATTTCATATAAGACTCTCGCTGGAAAAGTGACAAAGACAGATTTGCTGGTGGTTTTGTCCCCTGAGGGAAAGAAGCCAAAATTGCCAAAGGGCGTCACAATTTCGGAGAAGGTTCTTTCTTCGTTTGGTGGGAAGACCCGGGAGGCTCGTTTTGCTGATGCGATTGAGGGACCGGCGGAGCGTGTGTTAATGATCGGCTTGGGAGGAGGGAAATCTGTTGATTCGGAACCGGTTCGGCGGGCGGCCGCGATTGCGGTGAAGAAGGCTGAAAAGACGGATGCGGGATCGGTGACCTTTTGGGTCGATTCCCTGGAGGGAAAGCAAGCCGGAGTGCTGGGTCAGGCTTTGACCGAAGGCGCGGTGATGGGGGCTTATCGTTTGGATGATTTCAAGAGTGATCCCAAGAAAGTGTCGTTGAAGAAGGTCGTGATTCAGAGTTCGGCAGATTTTAAGAAGGGAGCATTGCGGGGTGAGATCACGGGGGGTGGCAATGTTTTTGCGCGGCGCTTGCAGGATACTCCGGCGAACCAAATGCGGCCGAGAGATATGGCGGCGGAGGCGCGTGGGATTGCGAAAGGATCGTCGCAGGTTTCGATCAAGGTTCTCGATGAGAAGGCGATGGAGAAGTTGGGAATGGGGTCCTTGCTTTCGGTTTCGCGCGGATCATCCGAGCCGGCTTATTTGATTCACCTCACTTATAAGCCCACGAAGAAGGCGAAGCGGAAAATTTGTTTTGTGGGCAAGGGGCTGACCTTTGACTCGGGTGGCATTAGTATCAAACCCTCCGCCCGGATGGATGAGATGAAATATGACATGTCGGGGGGCGCGGCGGTGCTGGGAGCCTTTCATGCGCTCGCGGCATTGAATCCGGATGTCGAAGTGCATGGTTTGGTTCCGACCTCGGAAAATATGGTGGATGCCAGTGCGGTGAAACCGGGCGATATCGTGACCGCGAGCAATGGTCTCACGATTGAGGTCCTCAATACCGATGCGGAAGGTCGTTTGATTTTGGCGGATGCCTTGGCTTATGCTGATAAGACGATCAAGCCGGATGCCATGATTGATTTGGCAACTTTGACCGGTGCGGTGGTGGTGGCTTTGGGTCACGAACTGACCGGAGTGATGGGGAATAACGAGGAGTTGATTCAGGCTCTGGTGGAGTCTGGTAAGACGACGAGTGAAGCGGTGTGGCCATTGCCGATCATCGATTTCCACAAGGAGGACATGAAGGGAGCAGTGGGTGATTTGAAGAATATCGGAGGAGCCGGGACAGGCGCGGGGTCATCGACGGCGGGTGCTTTTCTCTCGAACTTTGTGGGCGAGACCCCGTGGGCCCACCTCGATATTGCGGGGACGGCCTGGGGTGCGACTGATCGTGATTACCAGGGCGGATCCTGGGGGACTGGCGTGGGAGTAAGGCTTTTACTGGATTTTGTGGAGAAGCAGTGATTCGTGATCGTTGGTTTTGGGAGATGCCAAAAACTTCGATTGCCAGTTTGATCGACAAAAAATACCCGGCCGCACGTGGGCGATCGGGTGTTTTTGTGGGAATTGAATGTGGTTTTTAGCGACGTGGTGGTCCGGGACGACCACCTGGAGGAGGGCCACCCTGTCCGCCTGGCCCACCACCCGGAGGGCCTCCGCGTTGCCGCTCTTCCTTGGACTTCAGGCCGGATTCTTCCTGGGAAAGTTTCCCGTCACCGTCTTTGTCGAGTTTTGTCAGCGACTCGATTGCGTTCTTGAGTTCCTCCTTCGAAAGCTCGCCGTCTTCATTGGTGTCGAGCGCTTCCATGAGAGGAGATTTGGGGGGCTTTGGTGGGCGTGGATTATCTTGGCCTTCACCCTCTTTCTCTTTGCGCTTTTGGCGCCTGCTCTTTTTAGGCTCCTCGGGTTTGAGTTCTTCGGCGCTGAGAGCGTCGTCGTCATCTTTATCGAGTTTGAGTAGCGCGGTAGCCGCCCGTTTAATTTCACCGGCCGAAAGCTTCCCGTCTTCATTCCTATCAAGGATTTTTGTGAGGGGGTCCTCCATCGGTGGAGGGCCGCCGGGACCACCCGGACCGCCGGGTCCCTGGGCTGAGACTACGAGCGGTGAGGAGAGCAATGCTGCTAAGAGGAGCTTGGTTGTTTTCATGACAAGGTGACCATAGCTGAGTGGAGATGAACGGTTGATGAACTCTTGCTAGATTTTGTGGCGCAGCAGCGAACTGCCGTTTTGTGATCGCTGTGGCCCGAGTCTGAAAGCTTCGCAGCAGAGCGGCCCGGAGATGATCATGACCGGGACGGATCATGGCACTTGGGGACTTGGCTGCTTCATGAGAACCGGGATGAGGCGTTGGCGGGTGTGGCGGAGGTTGAGGAGGCAGGGGACGTTTGATGCGGCGGCGTAAACGATGATGACGAGATTTGCCGGGAAGGGATTCCACGCGATGAAAGTGGTGATCATGATCCACTGGAGCCAGTGGGAAAATTCACCACGGCGGGTTTCGAGGATGAACTTACGGAGGTAGGCCGGTTCGGTGGATTTTAGCTTCTTTTTGGGGAAGCCGTTGAACCAGGGGGCGCCATCGGGCAGGAGGTGTTTCCAGCGTCGGATGAGGAAGTATTTTTCGTAGAAGTTTCCAGGCTTTGGGATGTCGTCGGGGAATGGGGTGACGAAGCGTTCGTCGGCAATTTGTTCACAGAGCCAGGCGATGCCTAGGTGGATTGCGGGAATCCCGAGGCAGTTGAGGAGGACGATGGTGAGGTTGGAGAAATCAAGCCACATGACGGGGGAGGATCAATTGAGAGTGCGGCCTTTCCAGGTGGATTTCACGCCTTTCTTTTTGTCGAGGAGGGCTTTGAAAAAGAGGGTTTGGTAGAAGAGGAGGGGGACGGGGAAGAGGAGGGCGGTGAGGAAGGAGAAGTTGCCGGCGAGGCGGAAGCAGTGGAAGGAGAGGAGGCTGTAGGCGAAGTACGAGGCGAGGGTGACTTTGAGCGAGAGGAAACCCAGGAAGGGAAGGAGGGCGAGCGAGATGGCGAGGATCATGCCGCCGGTGAGCCAGAGGGAGGTGGTGAGGAGTGCGCGTTTGGGGGATTGGGCGGCACCGGCGAGGAAGCCTTTTTTCCAACTGTTGGCGAGTTGGGCGAGGCCTTCGGGGAACATGCGCATTTCGACAATTCCCTTGCCGAGGTAAAGGTGGACTTTGACGTCGTTGTTTTTGAGGAGGCGGGCGAATTGGAAGTTCTCGAGGATCTCGTCCTTGACCGCTTCGTGGCCGCCGGCTTGGTGGTAGTGGTCGCGGTGGATGAGGAGGACTTGGCCGAAGAGGGTGCCTTGAGCGGAAGGGGTGAGGGCGAAGGCATCGACTCCGGCGAGGGTGATGGCGTTGAAGTAGGCGGAGAGTTGCTCGTAGGGTTTTACGACGCGATGGTAGGGGCAGATGGAATGGGTTGCTTTCTCGGCGGTGAGGGCTGCGATTTTGGCGAGGCCATCTGGAAGAAGGAGGGTGTCGGCATCGAGGTAGAGGAACCAGTCGCCGGAGGCGGCGTCGGCTCCTTGTTGGCAGGCCCAGGTTTTGCCTTTCCAGCCGGGGGGCATTTCTTTTCCGGCGATGACGGTGGCCCCGAGGTCGTGGGAAACGGTGGCGGTCCGGTCGGTTGATTGGTCGTCAATGACGAGGATTTCGAGAGGGGAGCTTCCTTGATTTTTGAGAGAGCTGAGGAGGCGGGCGATGTTTTGTTCTTCGTCGCGGGCGGGGATGATGAGGGAGATTTTTTGCGGGGAGGATTTTTGGTCAGGGAGAGTGCGGGGGCGGCTGAGGGAGAAGAGGATCGCGAGGGAGATAAGGATGGCGATGAGGGGGAGGAGCATTTGAATGGTGAATGGTGAATGGTGCTTGGTTGGGGCTGTCTCTTATACACATCTCCGAGCCCACGAG
>CAJXVQ010000503.1 GCA_913060685.1 uncultured Verrucomicrobiales bacterium | reverse complement strand
CGTCGGCAGCGTCAGATGTGTATAAGAGACAGCCCGCAAGCACCCAAACCTGCCACCAAGGAAACCTCTCCTTCTTCCGAAGCACCACCTCACCATAAAGCGGACTTTCAAACACGTCATAGTATCCGAAAGCCTCCCTGGTAATCGCCGCCCGCATCGTTGTTACCGCCGCAGATGTCCAGGAAGACACCCCTCTCGACACCATCGCCGCCGGCCCTCCCACTCAGCCTCCCCTGCGAACAGCTCAACCTCGCCAGCCTGACGCGAAACAAAGACAATAAACTCCGCAACAAATCCCTCTGCGAACTCACCCTCGAACGCCTCAAAGCCGCCGACCCCAAAAATTGGGGGCAAAGATCGCCTTTCTAAAAATGCCTCCTTCGCTGCAAAAGCGATGGCGAAACTCGGCTACTCCGACCTCGCAAAAAAAGCGACCGACTTCAGCTCGTCACTTCAGTCGCCCGACAAAGACAAGTCAACCCGGATCCGGCAGAGCATCGAGTTAACATCTCTTTCCGGGACAAAGTCCCGGATCAACTCATCGGGATCAGGACACTCGCCAGCCACACAACTGCAAAGCCCACCACGCCCATCAGCGAGAGCATCACTGAAAAAGTTTTGAGGGTTTCTGTTTCGTTCATCCCCGACATTTTTGAAACGATCCAAAAACCACTGTCGTTCATCCAGGGCAAGGGCTTAGAGCCACAACCGATCGCCAGTGCGACATAGACCCGGTGAAATCCAAGATCCGCCTCCAGCACCATCGGGGCCACAATCGCCACCGCGGTAATCATCGCCACCGTCGCCGAACCCTGCGCGAAGCGAACAAGCGCGGTGAGCCCAAAGGCCAGCAGGAGAACACCGCCACCATCCCCAACCATTCCCGAAAGCTCTCCGCCAATTCCAGTGTCCTTCAAAACCGCCCCAAAGGCCGCTCCTGCCGCCGTGATCAAAATAATCACACCCCCGCTCGACAAGGCCTCGTGAACCACTTTCTTCAACTCACAGAATCGCGAGGCCAAAATCATGGCCATCCCCGCCCCGAGCGCCATCGCCACGTTCTTGTCGCTCAGAGTGACCAGCCAGTCCGGCACCTCCCCTTTCATCGCGACAAAAGTTCCCAGGCTGATCAAAACGAGTGGGAGTAAAATAGGCAGCAAGGACCAACCCAACCCGGGAAGTTCCTTTCCCTCAATGCTCCCGACCTCGGGAGAATCTATCTCTCGAAAGGGAATATCAAACCGGGCGTTCGCCCAGCGGGCATAGCCGTATCCCACCGAAATTGTCACCAGTCCCAACATCAATCCTGCCGGAATCAAGACACCCAAACTCACCTCGAGACGGGCCGCCACCAACAAAGGGCCCGGCGTTGGCGGCACCAGGGAGTGCGCCATGCTGGCTCCCGCGACCACGCTGAGAAGTGCCAAAAGATAGACCTTGGGATTGGTCCGCGCGAAGGCCCGCACGAGTGGCAGCATGAGATAAAACACGGTGTCAAAAAACACCGGAATCCCGAGCACAAACCCGCTCCCAAGAAAAGCCATGGGCGCTCGTTTCACCCCAAAGAACGAGAGCAGTCCCCGCACGATCCGCTCCGCCGCCCCGCTCACCAAAAGGCACTGCCCAATAATGGCCGCCAGCGCGATCAGGATCCCTATTTTTCGACACCCTTCCCCGAATCCTGCCGCGACCTGACCCATCGCCTCCGTTCCCACTCCCGGAGTCAGCACCGACACCACGAACGCTCCCAGAAGTAATCCCAGAAAGGCATGCAAACGCAGCAGGAGAATCGAAACGATCACCACAGCCAAGCCCACCAAGCAGATTTCAATCGCACCCATCCCTCAACCCTCTCTGATTGATTCATCGGGAGCCATCTCAAAATTCCGCGATATGGCACAACGCGATCAACCTATTTTCGAGAAAATCCCTCTGCTTTCATCTCCAAATCGAGATGTTTTCAACCACGAATCCACACAAATTTTCACGAATCATGCTTGAAGGGGATAGGTGGTTCTCAATTTGAAACCCTCAACCAAGAGATTCGTGAAAATTCGTGAGATTCGTAGTCCATTTCCCCCTGACTTGAGCGCCTTTGCGCCTCCCCCATCGATCTACTCCTCAATCAAATTTCAACCTTGGACGTTCGATGTTCAACGTTCAAAGATTCCTCTCTTTCCCTCATCCTCGATTTCCTTCAATCTGCCCCGACACCATGAGCCGCCTCTCACCCGACCAACTTCGCTCACACCGCTTTTTCGCTCCGGACGACCTGCGCGCCTTCGGCCATCGCTCCCGCCACAAACAACTCGGCATCAATGACGAGGAATACAAGGGCAAGCCGGTCATCGCCATTCTCAACACCTGGAACGACCTCCTTCCCTGCCACTCCCACTTTCGCCAGCGGGCCGAGGAAATCAAACGCGGTATTTGGCAGGCCGGTGGCTATCCCGTCGAAATGCCGGTCATGGGCCTCAGCGAAACTTTCATGAAGCCCACCTCCATGCTCTATCGCAACATGCTCGCGATGGAGGTTGAGGAAACCCTGCGCGCCCACCCCGTCGATGGAGCCGTTCTCATGGGAGGTTGTGACAAGACCGTTCCCGCCCTTCTCATGGGCGCAATCATGGTCGATATCCCCGTTATCTTCATGCCCGGCGGAGCGATGATGCGAGCCTCCTGGCGCGGCGAACCTCTGGCCTCCGGTTCCGATGTCTGGAAGTACTGGGCCGAACGCGGTGCGGGCAATCTTTCCTGTGAAGACTGGGAAGACTTTGAGGACCACATCACCCCCGGCCCCGGCCACTGCATGACAATGGGCACGGCCTCGACCATGACCTCCATCACTGAGACCCTCGGCCTCACTCTTCCCGGCGCCTCCTCCATCCCCGCCGTTCACGCCGCCCACTCACGCATGGCCGCGGCTTGTGGACTCCGCATCGTCGATATGGTTTGGGAGGATCTCAAACCTTCGATTTACCTCACCCGCAAGTCTTTCGAAAACGCCATCACTGCCGATATGGCCATCGGTGGCTCGACCAATGCCATCATCCACATCACCGCTCTCGCCAAACGTGCCGGCGTTGATCTCCCCCTCCAGCTCTTCGACGAAATCTCAGCAAAGACCCCCGTCCTCGCCAACCTACGGCCGTCTGGCAAATACGTGATGGCCGATTTCTTCGATGCCGGAGGCCTGCCCGCTCTTCTCAATCGGGTTCGCGATCACCTTCACCTCGACGCTCCCACCGTCTTCGCAAAAACCTTGGGCGAATGCCTTGATGGATCGGAAGTTTACAACGACGACGTCATCCGCACACTCGACAACCCCGTCGCAAAACAAGGAGGAACCGCCATCCTCGGCGGCAATCTCGCCCCCGATGGTGCCGTCGTCAAAACGTCGGCCGCCACTCCCGGGTTCCTTCACCACAAAGGACCCGCCGTGGTCTTCAAGGACTACCCCGACGTGCAAAAGCGCATCCACGATCCCGCTCTCGGCATCACCGAGAACCACGTTCTCATCATGCAGAACGCCGGCCCGATTGGCGCTCCCGGCATCCCCGAGTCCGGCATGCTTCCCATTCCGAAATACCTCCTCGAAAAAGGAGTCCGCGACATCCTCCGCGTCTCAGACGCCCGCATGTCCGGCACCTCCTATGGCACCTGCGTCCTCCACGTCTCACCGGAAGCCGCCATCGGCGGCCCGCTCGCCCTCGTCGAAGATGGAGACCTTGTGGAACTCGATCTCACCAATCGCAACATCACCCTGCACGTGAGCGAGGAGGAGCTGGAGAAGCGTCGCGCCGCCTGGACCCCGCCCGAAAAACACTACTCGCGCGGATACGGAAAACTCTTCCAGGACGAAGTCACCCAGGCCAACGAAGGCTGCGACTTCCGCTTCCTTCACAACGACGGCTCCTGCACTCCGGACCCCGGCATTCATTAATTTTCACGACCATGCAAACTTCACCAGTCACACCCGGGCAACTCAATGCTTCCGTCATCGCCGTGCCACCCCTGGCCCGCGACGCAGACCTGAAACTCAACCGCGAGGAAAACGCCAAAGTCATTCGCCACATCGAAGCCGGAGGCATTTCCACCCTCCTCTATGGCGGCAATGCCAACTTCTACCACATCGCCCCCAGCGAATACGCCGAGGCCCTCGATATCATCGCGACCGGGAGTGCGGAGAACACCCTAATTGTTCCATCCGTTGGCCCCGCCTACGGAACCATGATGGATCAAACGACCATCCTCAAGGACTTTGACTTCCCCACCGTCATGGTCCTCCCCATGCCAGGTCTCATCACCGATGCGGGCGTCGCCACCGGTTTCCGACGCTTCGTCGAAGCCCTCGGAAAACCTGCCGTCCTCTACATTAAATTCGAAGGCTACCTCGAACCCGAAACCGTCGCCTCCCTCGTGAATGACGGCCTCGTCTCTTGGATCAAATACGCCATCGTTCGCGAAGATCCCGCGCAAGACGACTACCTTGCCCGTCTCATCGAACTCGTCGACCCCCGCCTCATCGTCAGCGGCATCGGAGAGCAACCCGCCATCACCCACCTCACGAAATTTCAAATCAACGGCTTCACCTCGGGCTGCGTCTGCGTCCGCCCCGATCTCTCCCAGGCTATGCTCACCGCCATCAACGCCGGCAATCTCGACCTCGCCGAAACCATTCGCGAAACCTTCCAAGCTCTCGAAGATCTTCGTAACGAAATCAACCCCATCCGCGTCCTGCATCAAGCCGTCTCTCTCGCCGGAATCGCCAACACCGGCCCCATCCTCCCCCTCCTCAGCCCACTCGGAACCTCCGAGGCCCAGCGTGTCCAACAAGCCGCTCAAACCCTCCAGTCTCAACCTCTGCCAAGTTAAATTACCAGCAAGCGCACCTACTTGAACTGGGGGAAGAAAGGGGTGAGCCCTTGATAAAATACATATCAATGATTTAGAGAGTGAGGTGAACTGATGCTACATAGCCTATTTTAGACCGCCAATTCGTATTCACCATCCCCCGCGTCCTACGCGAAATCTTCCGCAAACGCCGCCACCTACTCACCCTCCTCTTCCACACCACCACCCTTCAGGACGCCTTCCGCACTCGCCTCAACCTCCCCCAAGGCCGCATCGGA
>CAJXVQ010000502.1 GCA_913060685.1 uncultured Verrucomicrobiales bacterium | reverse complement strand
GTCGGCAGCGTCAGATGTGTATAAGAGACAGTGTGAAGGCTTGTGCCGGCCCAAATCTCCGGACGCGCCAGAGAACGGACCTTCAACTTCAAGCCGATGGTGAACAGCAACAGGGTTACCCCAAAGTTGGCGATCACCTCCAGCTGATTCGATCCTTCGAAACCCGCCCCACGCAGGGCAAATCCTGCCGCCAAAAAACCCACCATGGGCGGTAAGCCAAAACGTCGGGCCAACATCCCAACCAAAAATGCTACCGTAATCAGAACTGCGATCATGCTTTCCACACCCGAGCTAAGGCTCCCGTCCCCGACAGCTCAAGATATTTGCGCCAATGAAATGACTCGACCCGTGCGCGGCATGCCGCATTGTCCCCCGCTCAATCCGACTCCTCCTTCATGATCATAGAGCCCTTCTATTTGGGTGGGGAAGCTTCACTCAGGCAATAGAGGGACCGGGCTCCTCGAAGAATGAGGTCCTTTCCAACGAGGGCGGGTGAGGCGCTGAAGGAGTCGTCGAGGCGGTTTTGCGCGAGAAATTTGGGGGTCGCGCCGGCGGTGAAGATGACAGTCGAGCCATTGATCGCGGTGAGGTAAATACGGTCCTTGGCGGCGACCGGGGAGGAATAGACATTCTGAATGCCGGGGAGACGGACGCGGGCATAAATTTCCTTGCCCGATTTGATGTCGAGGCAGGTCAGGACGCCCTGATAATGACGAAGGTAATAGACGAGGCCCTTGTAGAGGAGGAGAGAGGGGACGTAGGGGGTGTCCCGGCGCTTGATCCAAGCGACCTGTTTGGTTCCGGTAATATCGCCGGTGGCTCCCGCCAGTTTGATTCCCAGGATGGCCTGTTTCTCATAGCTCGATCCGGCGATGAGGATGCCGCCCTCCGACACCGGACCGGCCACCACGTTGTGGGAGAGTCCTCCGCATTCCCAGAGAAGCTTTCCGTTTTCCAGGTGATAACTTCGAATGCGATTGGCGGCGGAGATGACGACTTGAGGCGATCCCTCGTGCAGGAGGATGTGGGGAGAGGACCAGGAGGAGGGTTCGTCTCTTTCCTTTCGCCAGCGTTCTTCGCCGGTGTTTTTATTGAAAGCAACGACAAAGGAAGGACCTTCGTGATCCCAGTTGACGACAAGAGTCCCGCCATGGAGGGCGGGGGAGCTGCCTTCGCCGTGGCCGTGTTTGGTGTGCATGTCTCCGAGATCCTTTTCCCAAAGAACCTTTCCCTTGAGATCAAGGCAATAGAGTCCGTGCGAACCAAAGAAGGCGAAGACCTGCTTGCCATCGGTGATCGGGGAGGCCGAGGCGTAGCTTCCGGTGAGGTGATGGCCTTCGTGGGGCACCTGATCCCGCACTGTGGTTTGCCAGAGGATTTGTCCGTCTTTGCGGTCGATGGCGATGACCACGAACATGCTTTTTCGCACTTTCAGGGTGTTATCATGTGAGCCCGGACGATGGCCGGCCGGAGGGTCTTGTTCCTCCCCGTGTGGAATGGTGGCAGTGAGAAAAATCTGATCGCCCCATACGACCGGCGAGGAATTTCCCGATCCGGGAAGCGCAGTTTTCCAGCGGACATTTTTGTCTTCGCTCCACGTGAGAGGAGGGTCTGCGTGGGGGGCAACGCCATTGTCGAGTGGTCCCCGCCATTGCCCCCAGTTCTCTGCGTTCGGGATGGGGCCGGCGAAGCACAGGGTAGGGAGGCAAGCGATGAGGAGGAGTTTCATAGTGAAAGCAGTCGAGGCTTGGTCTGGATAGCAAATGCTGGTCGGCGATCGAAGGAAAACCCCATGGAATCCGATTCCTGGCGATTCTGCTGCTGGAATTTTCTTTTTGAGTGGATCACTTGAGGGCGCCGTTGAAGGAACCGGAGTGGGATACCAGAGGCCTTCTATCTGCCGACGTGAGTCGCCCGAAAGCGTTTGCCTTTGATGCGTCCCGCGTTGAGGCAGGAAACGGCATCTGAAATCACATGTTGTGAAACGGCGACGTAAGATATCTTATCTTGGATTTCAATCTTGCCGATATCCTTGCCGCTCAATCCACCAGCGTCGCCCGTGAGGGCTCCGAGGATGTCGCCTTTGCGCACCTTGTCCTTGCGACCACCGGATATCAAGATCGTCTCCATCTTGGGGCCTTCCGCCAGTTGCTTCAGCAGGTCATCGAGACTTAAGCACTTGCTGGCGCTGTGATCCAGGATCTCGATTTCGTGCCCCGTGAACTTTTCGATGGCTTCGATATCCCAGTCGCTCTCATGTTGAACCATCGAGATGGCAACCCCGTTTGCGCCGGCCCTGCCCGTTCGACCAATTCGGTGAAGGTAGACCTCTGCTTGCTCCGGCAGGTCATAGTTGATCACGAGGTCCAAGCCCTCGACATCAAGGCCACGCCCGGCGACATCAGTCGCGATCAGGACACGCACGCTGTGGTTGCGAAATCGGGCGAGCACTTGGTCGCGATCGAACTGCTCGAGATCGCCATCGAAGCGGTCGACGCTGATGCCCCCGCGACTCAACTCTTCGGTGATCTCGCGCACCGTGGCTTTTTGATTACAGAAGACGAGCGCGGATCCGTGCGGCTGGGATTGTAGCGCCCAGCAGAGCGCCAAGAGCTTGTCGTCATCCCCGAAACAGAGTTTCAGCTGACGGATGTTGGCGAGATCCTCATCGGGTGTCTCAATCGTAATTCGCAGAGCCTCTGGCAGGACTTCCTTGCTCATCGCTTCGATGGCGCTCGGGAAGGTCGCCGAGAACAGTGCCGTTTGACGGCCGTGCGGCAAGAAGCGGATGATCTCGCCCACGTCGTCGCCAAAGCCCATGTCGAGCATGCGATCCGCTTCATCCAGCACGAGCATCTTGATCGAGTCGGGCTTCATGACCCCCCGTTCCAGGTGGTCGAGGAGTCGACCGGGCGTGCCGATCGCAATCTGCGCGCCCCGCTCGAGCGCGTCGCGTTGTGGGCGGGACGGCTGCCCGCCCACGAGTTCGATGACCTGGAGGCCGTGGTGACCCCGACCGAGCTTGCGCATCTCGCGACCAACCTGCGCCGTGAGCTCTCGCGTCGGGCAGAGGACGAGGGCTTGCAGTTCGCGTCGGTCCACGTCGATGCGCTGCAGGATGGGGAGGGCAAAGGCTGCGGTTTTACCACTTCCCGTCTGCGACTGACCAATGACATCCCGGCCGGCGAGCAGGGCCGGAATCGCCTCGATCTGAATGGGGGTTGGCTGGGTGTAGCCGAGGTCATGGACCACGGTGATCAAGGCTGGTGACAGCTGGAGGGCTTCGAAGGATGGTTGCACGGCCTGCGACTGTCGCGAATCGACGGGTGCTGCACAACGGTCTTTTGTTCGCCGATGCCAGACTGTCAGGGGAACTGGTCGCCGCGTTGGCCATCACTTCCTCGCCCTCGTCGCTACGCTCCGAGGTCTCAGTCGGGGAGTCCAACGCGGAGGTTGAAGAAGAACGGCCTGATGTCCGCCTGGGAATTTTTTAAAAGGCAGGTATGCCAAGTCGGAAAAGATGCCGCCGCATCTTGTTCTGGCGAGTTCTCAGAAGGGGAGGGCTCGCACATTGCGATGGGCATTGGGAGTGCGCTTGGTTTGTTGGATTCTGAAAAAAAAAGGGCGATCAGTGACCTGATCGCCCCAATGGGAAGTTCGTGCCTCTTCGAGAGAAGAGCTGTCGATTACCTTTAGCGGCGGCGACGGAACATTGAGGCTCCGCCTAAAAGGACGAGCAAAGCGCTCGAAGGCTCAGGGACAACCTGCACGACTTCGATCGAGAAGGCATAGGTCCGCGGCAGATTTGAGAAGCCAAATGAATCAAGTGTCGCTCCCACATTACCTGCATTGTCGAAATCGAGGGAATTTGCGTGATCGGTGACCCCGAAGGAGGTGTCCGTTAAAATGCTGTTCTGAATGCCCGCCCCACTTGGGTTCTGAATCCCTGCGGCAATCGTGGTGTCCGAGGTGAGGGTAAAGGTGTTGTTCGTGCCTCCGAAGGCCACAAGGTTCTGGATGCCTGGTTCGGTATCGATCGTGGCGCCGAAGGCGAGGACGGTGTGGTTGGCCGCCCCATTAACAATGGTTAGGAAGGGAAACACCGGCTGGGTGGCCCCGTTGGTAGCATCAGCGGCAGCCTGATAGTCCCAGGTCGTCGCTTGATATGTGCCAGGTCCCAATACCACCACATCGGTGATGTTGATGTTCTGGCGCATCTGGTTGGTTGTGCCGTCGGAAGGGGTGTCCTGAACACCGGTAAGGACTGGGCCGAAGCCGATCGTGACGGCGCTCGCATTGCCTAATAGTGCCAGTGATGACATCGTGGCGAGAAGGGGAGTGGTTTTCATGGTCTATGTTTTACGGATTAAGTGATCTTGATGAACTCCCGCCGCGTCGGAATTTCACCAGCAGGGAATCTAACAATTTTAGGGAACTCTAACAAGGAATTTTTCCGAAGAGATGAAAGAGTGGGCTGCTATTGAGCCTGGAGTTTTTTGACACGCTCCAAGTTGCTGCGTGCCAGAGCATTTTGTGGATCGAGTGCCAAGGCACGCTCGAACTGGGTCTTTGCTTCAGCGAGTCGCCCGAGGCCTGCCAACATTGCCCCAAAGTCGATGCAGGGCGCTGCCTTCGTCGGCGTAAATCGAAGCGCTTCCCGGTAGTTGTGTTCTGCCTTCATGACGTCCTTCTCATCGAGGAACTGCCGGGCCAGCGAGTGATGCTTCCTGCCGAGTTCGGATTTGAGAGCCTCTTGACGGGAACCGGATTCACTCTCGGCAATCTTTGCGAGGTAGAGGAGAGAGGCCTCAGGGAAGCGCGATTGAAACCGTCGGCCTACGATTCCCAGCACCTGTCTGCGCGTAGCCGGCTCGGTAAACCAGCGCCCCTTGTAGGGCAATTGCTGGTTGCGTAAGTTCCTTGGGGAGGTCTCTCCCAAGAGAGCTGCGTCGACGATCAGGGTGTCGACGCCGACCGGTCCCCGGTAAATTGCGGAGACCTCGGTATCCGCGCTGAGCAGGAAGGAAAGGGGTACGGCAGGGGGGACCCCTTGGTCAAACAAGGCCGTTTGAAGGTGCTGGACCTGTCTCTTATACACATCTGACGCTGCCGACGAGCTACTCTGTGTAGATCTCG
>CAJXVQ010000501.1 GCA_913060685.1 uncultured Verrucomicrobiales bacterium | reverse complement strand
TCTACACAGAGTAGATCGTCGGCAGCGTCAGATGTGTATAAGAGACAGGTGCGGCCGATGAGTTGATATTTGCCATGGGCCTGGACATCGAGAAGCATGGTGTGGCCGCCGGAGACGATGAGGCCGAGGTGAGGTGGGATTGCGCCAAGGTCGAGGAAGGGCGAGAGAAGATGGCCTTCCATATGGTTGATCCCGTAGAAAGGCTTGCCGGAGGCGGCGGCGAGGCCTTTGGCGTAGGCGAGTCCGACGAGGAGAGAGGAGGCGAGGCCGGGGCCGCGGGTGGCGGCGAAGGCGGTGATGTCATCGAGGGTGACACCGGCGTCATCGAGAGCCTGCTGGACGAGCGGGCGGATGCGTTGGGCGTGATTGCGGCAAGCGACCTCGGGAACGACGCCGCCGAATTCGCGGTGGATCTCGATCTGGGATGAGATGAGGGAGGTGAGAAGTTCAGGCTGACCGGCATTGCGCCGGATGATCGCGACGGCGGTTTCGTCGCAGGAGGATTCGATGGCAAGGATCATGGCCTAGGTAGCAGGTGCAATTTTTTGAAGGCCGAGAGCGGCGAGGGCGAGGGCTGGCACGATGATCCAAAAAATAAAGTGAGGAGCGATGAAGAAGACGACGAGGAAATCGACAAGAGGAATGGCGGCGAGGGTGTGGGAGACGAATTGGCCAACGTTGTGGGTGGCGCGGAGTCTTCGGACGATGATGGCAAGGATCGCGATGAAAAGGGCGAGGGGAGGAAGAGCGGGCGCGGGAGATTGGATGAGCAGAGGTCCTGAGAAAAAGAGGATGGGGGCACAGAGACAGAGGATTGGGAAGATCTTCTGCGCATCGCTCACAGGGTTCTGGGAAGTTTCGGCCCGTGCGGTGAGGGAGATCCCAAGGATGTATCCACCGAGTCCGAGGGCAAGGAAGGGGAAGAGAATCCACGATTGCGGGGTGAGGGAGGTGAATTGATCCCAGGAGATGAAGGAAAAAGCAGCGGTGGGATAAATGAGGGCCCGGGCTCCGGCCATGAAGAAGAAGCTGGCTGGGTGGACCTTGTGCCACTTGGTGTAGGCGAGGATGCAGATGATGATTCCGGCGGCAAAGAGTCCTGAAACCGGAGTGACGAACGCGCTCAAGAGCAAACCTACTCCCATGAGGGCGAGCGCGAAGATGAGGATGATTTGACGTGGCCAGCGGCCGGACGGGATGGGTCGCTCGGGTCGGGTCTTTTGATCGAAGTCGAGATCGTGCCAGTCGTTAAAAAAGCACCCTCCGAGATAGAGAAAGGAAAGGGACAATCCGATCAGGGTGAGACAGATCGGGCAGACGTGCCCGTTCTCGTAAAAGCTGGCGTAGCCGATCAAGGCTCCGAGGAGTCCATTGGACCAGACGGTGGGGAGATTGGCAAACCGGCTCATGGCGAGCAGGTCGATGACTTTTTGGCGGGTCATGGTGGGCTGGAGGAGATCAAGGGGGCGTGGAGTTTGGAAGTTTAATCGTCGGGCGGATTCACTGGATCAGAAAGTGCCGAAGGAGAAGGTGACAAAGCACACCTGGAATGAGAGCGAGATTTATCCCGGGACGGAGCGGGAGTATTCGGGGCATGATTATCACTTCCATTACGGAAAGTGTTTTCACGGATCAAAGGCGGCCGGGGCGAAGTTGCCGGATATGATGCGGTGGCTGTGGCGGGAGGGGAAAGGGGAGTGATGAACGCCGAACGTTGATTTTTGAATTTCGAAGATCTGGTTGAGGGCGGGGAACACAAGCTGGAAGCTTATGCTACGCTTGCCTGGAAGGGCGCGGTGAAAGCTTCTTCGAAGGTGAAGATTTCATCGAAGTCGTCGAGGGTGTCGGAATCTTGTTTTCCGAAGACGCCGTTTTCGATGAAGAGGAAGACGATCTCGCCGACGTGGCGGCATTTTGTGATGCCCCAGTCCTTCAGGAGGGTCGCAGACATGGGACCATACTCCTGGAGGAGGTAGTCGCGGAAGCCGATGAGCAATTCGCGGCCGCTGACGTGGCGCTTGTCGCCATTGGTTTCCTTGGAGAGCCGGTCGACCGTGAAGTCGAGGGTTTCTCTGATCAAAAAGTAAGCGCCGGGTTGAAATCTTTTCTCGGTTTCGAGGATGGCGGCGACGGCGTGCTCGAATTGATTGTGCTGCATGGTGGGGAGTTTGGAGTTTTCAGTTTGAAGTTTCAAGTGGGGACGGTTGAAACAAAACAGGCCCGGACATCAATGTGCCGGGCCTGTTGATCGTTGGAGATTTTGTTACATGGGAAGCTCGATGAAGCCTTCCAGTTTGCGGATACGGGTCGGGTGGCGCATCTTACGAAGCGCTTTCGCTTCGATCTGGCGAATGCGCTCGCGGGTGACCTGGAACTGGCGGCCTACTTCCTCAAGAGTCCGTGAGTATCCGTCCTTAAGTCCGAAACGCTGCTCGAGAACCTCGCGCTCACGTTCGGTGAGGGTGTCGAGGACTTCGATGATCTTGTCCTTGAGCATGGCGAAGCCGGCTTCCTCCATGGGGTTTTCGGCGGACTTGTCCTCGATAAAGTCGCCGAAGGAAGTGTCGTCCGAGTCGCCAACGGGCGCTTGAAGCGAAATGGGCTGCTGGGCCATCTTGAGGACGGCGCGAACACGCTCGACGGGGAGGTGGATTTCCTCGGCAATCTCGTCAGGGGTCGGTTCGCGACCGTATTCCTGCACGAGCTGTTTCTGCACGCGCATGAGCTTGTTGATGGTCTCGATCATGTGGACCGGGATCCGGATGGTCCGGGCCTGATCGGCAATGGAGCGGGTGATGGCCTGGCGAATCCACCAGGTTGCATAGGTCGAGAACTTGTAGCCGCGGCGATACTCGAATTTCTCAACCGCCTTCATGAGGCCCATGTTTCCTTCTTGAATGAGGTCGAGGAAGGAAAGTCCGCGGTTGGTGTATTTCTTGGCGATGGAAATGACGAGGCGGAGGTTGGCCTCGACCATTTCGGTCTTAGCCTTGAGCGCCTTGCGCATCCAGATACTCAGGTTCTGGTTGGTCGCCTCGAATTGTTCAACGTTGTGCCATGCTTCGAGGGAAAGTTCCTTGATCGCGGTTTCTGCTTCCTCTCCTTTTTTACGGGAGTATTTCCAAATCTTTTCCTGATACTCTCCGACAACGTCGCAGAGGTCTTCGATCACCTTTTGCTTGAAGTAGTAGCGAGCGTAAAGGCGGGCGATGGTCTGGAGGTTCTTCTCGAGAGTAGTCTCAAGTTTCTTTTTGCCGCGGGGTGCCTTGGCGGAAAGCTTCTTAATGATGGCAGTGGTCTCCTCGTGAGTGCTGCGAACCTGATCGCAAAGCTTGGGGAGGGCCTTCATATAGCGCTCCCGGCTCTCGATCTTCTTGTCGAGAATGACGCGGTCAAAGCGCTCCTTGCCTCGCATGAGCTTGTCGGCGAGGGCGAGATAACCATCGGCAGTGAAGCCGAAGAGGTGGAGGTATTTTTGAACCTCGATCTCAGCATCCTCGATGCGCTTGGAAATCTCGACTTCCTGCTCACGGGTGAGGAGGGGGACCTGGCCCATCTGCTTGAGATACATGCGGACAGGGTCGTCGAGAATATCGAGCTTTTGGTCCTTGGTTTCTTCCTCGGAATCAAGGTCACCTTTCTTCTTGTCCTTAAAGCGATCGACTTCAGAGGCGTCGATGATGTCGAACTCCATTTGGCGGAGTCGATCGAGGATGGCATCGACATCAGCGGGTTCGACGAGATCCTTGGGCAGAATTTCGTGAATATCGTCATAGGTGAGATACTCTTGTTCTTTGGCGAGCTTAATGAGTTCGCGGATTTTCTCTTGAATCTCTGGCTCGTCGATCCGGTTCTTGAATTTCTTGCCGGCTTTGCCGGCTGGTGTTTGCACGGTTGCGGCCGGGGCCTTTTTCTTGGCCGGGGCTTTTTTGGCAGCTTTTTTGACCGGGGTTTTTTTCACGGCGGCTTTCTGCGCGACCTTTTTGGCTGCTGTCTTCTTTGCAGGAGCTTTCGTGGCAGCCTTTTTGGCCGGAGCTTTCTTTGCCGCCTTCTTAGCGGTGGGTTTCTTTTTTGCCATGACGGGGAAGTTGGAAAGAGCGATGTGCGGGACACACCTCACCTATTATAGGTCAAGCAGGAGTTTCCTGCGAGAGGGCGTTTCTTCGCGACGAAAAGGGTTTGGTCAAGTTTTTTTCAACGTAGACTCTTTGAGGAGCCGGTTTCCATGGGGCTCTCAAGCGAGGTCTTCGCGGGTGATGAGGTACTTTTTGGCGCAGCGGGGACATTGAAGCGTGAGGCTGGCATCGTCTCCGAAAAGCTCTTCGGGCTTGTCTTTCCAAGCGCTGAGGGTGGGGAGGATTCTCTCGATGGTGCAACCACAGCTAAACTTGAACTTGCGGGTTTCAAGGGTCTTGGTTTGTTCTTGATCGGAGATTTTAGAAACATCATCTGCGGTGAGATTGGTGAGCCATTCTTCATCAAAATCAGGTTGGGCGGCGATGAGGACGTAGGTGTCATCGGGGAGGCGGAAGACCCGGCCCGGGCGCTGTTCCGACTGATCGTAAAAGTGTTGGATCCACTCGATAGGGTCGGTGGTTTCTACTTCGATGGTGGAATTGTGCGGCGGGTTGCCGGGGGTGGTGGTTTGTGAGTAGAGGAAATTGCGGTCAGGTTCGCGGACGTCTTCAGTGAAGAGCCGCCCGACGATGTATTCGTGAGTCGAGGAGCCGGTGGCGAAAAAATTAACACGGGGAGCGCGGAGATTCGCAGTCCAGGCGATGGTCTCCGCCCAGGGGCGGGCAGTGAGGTGGAGGGTCAGGACGGCGAGAAGATCCTTAAGGGTGGTATCGAGGTTTTCGGGATGGCGTTGTCCCACATCCATCAGGTGGAGGTAGTAATCGGTAAAAATCGGGGTGAAGTCAGCACGGACCATGAGGCAGTTGCGTTGACGAACAAAAATGGATTCGACTATCGTGAATTCGGCGACGGGTTCTTGCATCGTTTTAGAGAAGTTGTTGTGACTTTTCCTCCGCGTCAATGGCGAGTCTTTCGCGAGCGGTCGCAAGATAGTCTTCGTCGATCTCAAATCTGTCTCTTATACACATCTGACGCTGCCGACGATCTACTCTGTGTAGAT
>CAJXVQ010000500.1 GCA_913060685.1 uncultured Verrucomicrobiales bacterium | reverse complement strand
ACGAGATCAGCCTCGGTCTCGTGGGCTCGGAGATGTGTATAAGAGACAGTTCAAAAGGCGGTTGGCATACCAATCTCCTGCTCCAAGCCGAACCCACCCTGGCCGGTGGCATCATTCTGGGAGCCGGGCACTTCCACCGCGCACCGGGAGCGATGAAAAATTACCCCTCAAAAAAGCCCGTCCACATCGGGATCGGTCGCAAGGATGGCAACTACCCTCTCGCCCTCAAGGCACTCCTCCACCACCGTCAACTTGGTGCCAAAGTCACCTTCGAAGTCTGGCCGACTCTCGGGCACTCCTATCCAAAAGACGGATCTGATTCGATCAGGCAATGGCTCGCTCTTCAGGCGCACTCCGCCAAAAAACTCGCACCAGTGGCCGCAAAAACACTTTCAAAAATGCTGACCGAAGCCAGGTCACTCGAGCCTTTGGAGCAATGGGATCGACTGCGCGAAATGAAGGACATGCCTTACTTCGCTCTCACTCCGAAATCATGGCAGGGTGACTTTCAAAAATCCCTCACTGCCCTCGAAACGACTCCTGCAATTTCCACCGAAGCGATGCTTGTGGCGAAGCACCGCCGACTCCTGCATCAGGAGATCACCAACAACACCCTCGCTTCCCTGAAACAAGTCAGCTTTGGCTACCTCGACCTTTTCGGAAAACATCCCAAAACCCGTCAGGGAAAGCTTCTGGAAGAAGACTTCAAGCGCACCGACGCAATGCTCAAAAACATCAAGGTCTCCCCCGTTCCGAAGCCGACCCGGACCGAAGTTCCGACCGGCCCTGTTCCCGAAAGAAACATTCCCCGCAATCCGCTGATTCGCTAGTTCTCGGACGACTTTACGGTGAGCTTTCCCGGTGCCGCCATCATCTTGAACCCATCGGAGAAACTGATCTCGAGATTAGATTCTCCGAAATGGTAGGCGGCATAGGTTTTGTGGCCGTCCTTCGTGAAGACATTCACAAAAGGATGGGCTGAAGTCACCTTGGCATCGTTTCGACCGAGTCGTTCCAAAGTATGAATCCAGTGATACATGAAGGCATGGGTGTTTCCGCCTTCGAGACTGCACTCGGGATTGGAGTCGATATATTTGGCCGCCATCCCGGGATCGTTCAGCGCGTTAAACATCACCACGAGATCACCCCAGCCGTTGTTGTAGTCGCTCCCTTTCTCGCGTTTTTCGACAATGCGATCGTGGTTCTTTTTCACGTAGTCGGGGAAACGCCCCATGTAAATCGAAGCAGGGGTAAAGGGCAGCCAGTTAATGCCATGGATGCAGTCGATATCAGGTGAAAACCAAGTTGAGAAAGCACCTTTCCCGCCCCAAATCATCCCGAGAGCCACTTCAGGAAAGTCTTTTGGAAAGTTGGTCTCCGAGACATCAAACCAATATTCCTCAACGGCAGTCCGCTCCGTGTTGTAGAGAAAAACCCCGGTATCACGAAGTTTCGCGTTTCCGGTAATTTCGCCCCAAAGCATGATGCCATACCAGGCATTCATGGATTCGGATGAGGATTCCTGATTATTGCCATCCGCAAATTTGGCATGACCTGAGGCCCACGAATGTCCGGCATAAATATCGAAGCCGCGGAGATGGGGAAAGAGCGGGTCTGCTTTATCGGTCGAGGCGATATCCCGGATCATCAGCTCGACCATCGGCCCCCATTTTTCAGCCCACTTCGGATCCAATCGGGCCACTTCGGCCGCTGCCCGAATAAAGTAGCCATAGTGAAAATGATGATCATTAATCTGCCCATCACTTCCGTAGGACGGTTTATTCCCGATTAAGGTTCCCCACGTTTTATTGTAGTAGAAAAGAGGAGCCGCTTCCCCGTCGGATGCGGTGAACCAGTTTTCAAGTCGACGGCGGATTTCATCGACGAAGATCTTTTGAAGCTCCGGCTCACCGGCAACCTCGGCGATGCCACTGAGAGTGGCCAGCTTCCCGAGAAATTTTCCGTCCCAATACGTATCGGCATATTCCTCCTTGCGAATGGCGGCCTCCTTCTTGAGATATCCGACCAAGCGATCCCGGTCCGCAATGCCCTCCTTGGGCAACATTGGAAGCAATCCCTGAATTGGCACAACCGTCTTGAAACCATCACCACGGGCAAGCTTCATGGCACCGCGAACCGAGCGATAGGCCTGACCGGTCAAGGTCACGTCAGAATATTTCCACTGATGCGGATAGAGCGTAAAAAGAGTCTTCGTTCCCTCACCCTGCATGGCTTCGATCTCGAATTCGTAGCGAGTCTCCAATGATCCATTGACCGATTTCGATGATGCCTTGGTCCCGGTGACATGCCCGTGTGCAACCGCTGCAAATTGAGCAAGGGTCTCGACATTGCCATCCGGTAAAAGAGCGATACTAAAGTATCCTTTGGAGGACTCATTGGTCACCGTCTTCCCGGACAGTCCGGTCCACTTCGAGCCGGTTGCTCCAAAGAGCCCGTAATGATTCCCGCGAACCATCACTCCAATGACGGGATCACCTTCACCACCACTGAATACCATCGGCTGATCAATGAATTTCAGAACCGGATCACCTCCCGAAATGCGATTAAAGACAAAGGGACTTCCGTGACCAAAAGTGGAACGAAGATAGGCTTCCCCCTTCCTAAATTCCGCCGTGATGAACCATTCCGAATATCCTGCCAGCTTAGCTGATGGAAAATCATCCCCTCCGGAATGGCCAATCACAAAATCACCGGCCTTGGTTACTCCGCCTCCCATAATGTGACCACCCCCGCCAACAATCCCTGCGCCCGGGTAGGAGACCGCCAGCCCACCCTCGTGACAAACCATCGCAAGAGGATGAGGGAACAAATTCTGGGAGTAATTCTCCCATACGAGAGAGCTCCACCATTGATTGGTCGGGATGGCTCCTTTCACCCTGTCAGTGACTGAAATTTCTGCAGGTAAAGCCTTGCAGCCATCCGGACGGGTTAACGAATAGCTTCCATCACCCACCTCTACGATCTTCCCGACCGACAAGAGGGTGCTCGAAGCCAAAACCAGAATAGCAATTGATCGACTTAAAATCTTCATCTTCATCTTCTTCTCTCCTCAAAATTACAAAACAGTCACAGGAACCTCAAATAGATCAGCGACAGTAGCCTTATGATTTATGACCGCCTTTTCGTGATCTGCTTGCATCATGATCATCATCGGGGTTTCCTTACGAACTCCTGCGATCAGGGAACAGTCAATGCTCAAACCTTGCCCGTCAATTTATTTTGCATTATTTTGCATTATTTTGCATTAAGCTTCGACGGAGATTGTGAATCTTGCCAAAGATTCAGGAACAGGGCACTATCATTCCAGATTCTCTACAAACTAGTATTTATTTATGTCTAAAGTGAACCAGAAAGCCATTGCCGATCAACTCGGCATCTCACGAGCAACGGTATCGCGTTGTTTTACCAATCACGCGGGAATCAACGCGACAACGCGGGCCAAGGTCTTTCAACTTGCAGCTGACATGGGCTACACCCACATTGAGTCAAGGAGCCCCAATGTCAAAAATGCCAAAAAGGAAGCGAATTTCAATGTCCTCATTTGTAGTGATACCGAGGAGTATTTCCGGGAAGACTACAACAGCCCGGGCGAGCAGATACTCGTCGGTGTCTCCGAGTATGCCCAAGCTCATGAGATCCGGGTTGATGTCGATTTCATCCCCCCCGAAACCTCCAGTCTGGACGATCCCGTTTTTGACAAAATCAAGAGTCTGCGTGCTCGCAAGAATAGGGGTATCATCCTGATCTACCCTTTTGCTGATACCATCGTAAGAGATCTCTCGCTGAAATACCCTCTCGTTTCCCTCGTCGACCAGTTGGAGCATGAATCGATCGACTGCGTCGATGTCGATCATTGCTCGGGAATTTCCATGGTCGTCGATCAACTCGTCGAAAAGGGCCACAAACGGATCGGATTTTACACCCGGGAGTATGCCATCACCGCGAGTTGGTCCTTCCGGAGATACAGCTCTTTCATGGAGAAAATGGCCCGCCAACGGCTCATCATTGATCCCCTCGATATTATCGGGATCTTTCCGCACACTTTCGAATCAGTGACTGCTGGGATTGACCATGCATTTGACCGCACCCGGGACGGAGTCACCGCTTGGGTTTGTGCGGCCGATCACCAAGCTTACGATCTGATTGAAGGCTTTGATCGCCGTGGCCTTAAAGTCCCACAAGACGTTTCCGTCACCGGCTACGATGGAATTCAGCGCGAAAATGCCACCTCCTCGCTCACCACGATCGAGATTCCCTTTCGCGCGATCGGCATGACAGGAGCCGAGCGCCTGGCCTCACGGATCCGCAAGCGGTTCGGAGGAAGCCAGCACGTCTACATCACGGGAAAGCTTCAGGAAGGGGAAACTGTTACGAGCCCTCGGTCGTAGAATTTACCGAAGCCTCGCAATGCCACCGGAGTAGGTTCGCTACTCTTCAGATTTACGTCGTTCTTCAAGTTCCAGCGCGATCTTTTCCACCTCGGCATCGCTCAGGCGATACCAGATAAGCACGACCCCATTCAAAATGGCGAGTGCGCCCGGCAGAATACAGGCGATGGTTCGAAAGCTCTGGATAATCTCTTCACTCGGTGGTTTTTCCGGGTCGAATCCCACACTACCAAGAAGCCATCCACACACGCTCCCTCCGATACTGATTCCTAGTTTTTGAGCGAACATCGCGGCCGAAAAAGCCAGACCAGTCACTCTGCGACCAGACTTCCATTCACTATAATCGGCCACATCGGTGTAAATGGCCCACACCAGAGCCGGAGTCGGACCAGCCAGGATATTGCCGATGACATTCATAACCACCAAGGTCATGTAGCCATCGCGGGGAATCAGGAAAAGGGACAAGACGAGAAAACCATTGATGACGGTAAGACCCATCAAGCTGTTTCTCTTTCCGAATTTCCGACTGAAGAAACCGGTGAGAAACACCCCTGCGATGAAGGCCAGGCTACCCGTTGTTTGGACAAAGCTGATCTTGTCCAAAAACCAGAAAAACGGTTCATCTCCGACTCCAAAGTAATACTTAAGATACTGCGGGGTAATCGTCCAGCGAACGGCCGCACTTGAAACTGTCTCTTATACACATCTGACGCTGCCGACGATCTACTCTGTGTA
>CAJXVQ010000499.1 GCA_913060685.1 uncultured Verrucomicrobiales bacterium | reverse complement strand
GATCGTCGGCAGCGTCAGATGTGTATAAGAGACAGGTTGAAGAGCTTTTTCCAGACGACGGAGTCTTCGTAGCCGGTGCGGTCGTTGGGGAGAACGTCTTCGTCAATGTCTTCGAGAAACTCGCTGAAGATGTTGTAGAGCATCACAAAGTAGATCCGCTCGGGGGCGTTCTCTGAGTAGACGTTCGAGATGTGCTCGATCACCTGGGCGGTGACGTCTTCGAGCTTTTCCTCGTCCTGCCAGATCTGGTCGAAGCTAGTGAGGAACTGGCGGGTCATGGCTTCGCCGGAGAACTTGTTGACGAAACTCGAGAGCGCTTCGCCCTTCTGGTAGCCGAGATCGACCGCCGTGAATCCTTGGAGGCCAAAGTAGACAGTCGGTTCTTCGTCCTGAGCGTCCAGGCAGGCCATTTCCTGCATGCGTGATTTCGTGGCATTCGAGCGAAATGTCACCTTGTTCCGTATCCACTCAGCGCACTCGCGGGCGATGGCGCGTTGGGTGAGCTTGTTGCGGAGCTGGATCTCGAACTCGGTGCCGTAGAGGTTTCGCTCGCGTTCGAGCTTGGGGATGAAGAACTCGCGGCGCTCTTTTCGAATCTTATCGGTGGATGAGCCTTGGGCGAAGGTTGGGGAAGTGAAGATAAACTCAACGGATTCGAGCTTCTCCAGCTCTTCCTTGAGGGCCTCGTAGGCGAACATCGAGAAGCAAGAGGCGGCAATCTTGAGTTTGCCGCCAGGTTGAAGGGTGTCCTTCAAACTGTCTCCGAGGAGGGAGTTGAGATTGTCGATGGTTTCCATGTCGTCGAAAGCGTCCTTGAGTCCCCATTCACGCTCTTGGTCATGAGAACGGGGTGAAAATATTTTCACGATAGGCGTGTAGACGTCTAGCGCTTCGACATAGCGCCATATGGCACGCCAAAGATGAAGCGAAATCAGGCTTAAAGCGTAGCATTGCTAGATGAAAACGGTAGTTCGCTAATGATGGAACGTGAAAGGTGGGGTTGTCCCTTCGTTCGAGATTGTCCCCGCACGCAACCTAAAGTTGGATTAGCTAGTTTTTCAGGCCACGAAATGAACAATATGCCTGTTCTTGAACTGAGAAAATACAGGTAATGTCACACTCGAAAAGACGCCCAAACCCTGAATACTCCACCAGCAGAGCCTTATGGCGAACCAAATAGATTCACCTACTTAATAGAAGCCCCTTTACGATATGGTTGGCTCCCATCGCGTGCGGTCGCTCTCTGCTTTACAAAGTTTCTCCCATATCTCGGATGGGGTCTGCGGTTCCTTCCCCGGGCATCGGAGGTTGTCGTGCTTGGATAAAGGGTCGCAAAGCAAAAGAGATCACAAGAGGAGTAAGCGCAAAGCCAAGAACAACGACTGGAGACCGCTGGGTACTAGAGGCTATGGTAGCCCCATGAAAAACCAAATTGACTCACCTCCTCAAGAGAAGCCCCTGAATGACAGGCAAATGGCATTCGCAAGACTGATTGTGAAAGGCATGAGTTCCGGTAGGGCTTATGAAGCAGCGGGCTACGATTCATCTGGACCATCTGCCGATGTCGGAGGCTCAAGGCTGCTAAGGAATGTTAAGGTAAAAGCTCACATTGATAAACTACGGGCCAGAGCGGACGATAAAGCCGTCCTGTCGGCGACTGAGCGCAAGATCTGGCTTTCTAGGGCTATCACCACTCCGCTGAGCGAAATCGACGAGAATCACCCCCTGTGCGTTGAATACACGGAGACAGAGAAGGACGGGAATTCAACCTCCGTGAAGATCAAAAAAGTAGACCCTCTGCGTGCAATGGACCTCCTGAGCCGCCTCGACGGGGCATATCAACCCGAACAGCTGATCCACATCGACAACCGGAGCGAGATCGCGGAGAGGGTGCGCCTGATCGGCCCCCTCATCGCTGGTCGGCTCGGTGCGGCCAATGACTCGGTGAAGCAGGTCCAGTCTGAGTTGATCGCCAGGTCATGATCCCGCGATGACGCGACCAAGAGCGAGACTGCGGGAATCTTATCGAAATTCGAAGCCCTTGTTCGATGTCTCTCGGGTTCGTGGCTAATCCATTTGCTTTCCCTGAACCGACAGGAATTTCAATAGAGCTTCGTGGAAATTATCGTCAGGTGTCGTTGAAAAATGAAGTCGGCCATACTGGAATAGACCGTCCCTGTAGTAGGAGCGACTGTCAGCGTCTCGATATTTGGCGTAGGTCATCCGGTTTTTCCCGTAGACAATCCAAATGGCCTCTTGGTCATCCACTCCTCTTCGCTTCTCGGTCAATAGAACTTTGAGGTAATCTCCTTTTCTTGTATCCTGACCGGCATTCCGTTCTCGTGTAAACCAAAGCGATTTTGCTGGAGGGGAAACCCAAGTAATCGGATTCCAGGAAATCCGGCTTCTCTCCCCGGCTCCAAGAACAAGCACTAATCTCTCTTTTGCCATTTCTTCAGTAGTGGCTGACTCCCAAGCCTCGGATCGCCACCTGTCGATGGCGCTAACCGTTAAGAAGACCAACGAGATCAAAGCTATGGCCTTCCACTGCCTGTTCAGCCGTCGCTTCCAGTTAAGACTGTTGGTTATTTCTGTGGTCTGCTCCTTTTCCTTCTCAGCGAGAGCTGGTCGACCACCTTTGATCTTTCCCGTCTCCGGATCTCTCTCCGGTTGCAAGGTCTCCCCCTGCTCGGTCTCGGCGGCTTTGGTGAGAATGCGGAGTCTCGTCCGCATCATGCGAGTGATGTTGATGACCGCCTTCTCGCTAGTGTCGTGAATGTCGGCAATTTCAGCCGGAGTCATGTTTGGATTAGCAAGCGCGGTAGTGAACACCTCGCGGAAGAGCGGCTGGGACTTCTCATAGAGAACCCGCATTGCGATCTGCGCGGGAGTCTCCGCATTGTCTTCACTTGACGCTCCTACCTTCGGCTCTTGTAGGTCAGCATCCTCACCGGAAACTGCGCTTTGAGGGCCAGAACCCGGGTAGTATTGCCCCCAGTCGGAGACTCTGGGAAGCTTTGGGTCTGCTGCACGAAAGAGCGACCAAATAGCACCCGTGTAAGGTCGCATCTTACCTTTCCCGAGTTTCTCAAGAGTCGCCACCAGCTTTTCAGGAGTGTTCACGCCTTCCTTGATGAGTTTGCCCGCAGCAGTGAGGAATGCCCCTTGCTTGTCGGCGGGGATGGTTTCGTTGAAGGTTGGCTCCGGGGTGTCGGCCTGCGCTATAGTTGGTTGTTTTTTCTCCTCTGCGGGGGCAGCGGGTGACCCTGCAAGTCCCTCATGGAAAGGATCAACAGATTTGAGATCTCCCGCCGGAGAATCCTTGGGGACAGGCTTCACGCTCCCGCCTTTCAGAAGTTCCGCTAACCTCCTCCGCTCCCGGTTTGCCAGCTTCGCAGCATCGGAACTGGACTTTGAATAAAACACGATGGTGACGATCACCACGGTCACCATGTATCCGAAAAAGATCACCAGAAGTGGCGATGGCGATGTCTGACCCTGCTCGAAAGATTGTTCAAACTGGCTTGCTTCCACATTGAAGGACCTGTGAACCTTTGGAGGTGGAAAAATCAAGGCATTGAAAAACGCCACGATCACGAACAATGGCCCACCAAAGAAGACAGATTTCAAAAACCGCCAAAACCAAGTGTAGCTGTCTTTCCAACGGACAAAGAGATCCTCCTGAACTGAACTCAATCCATCAAGCTGAGTCGTTTTCAATCTTTTCAGTTTTCGAGAACACCACCAAAGCCCCCAAGACCCGCCTCCGATGGATAAGACTAGCATGGCGATTACTATCGAAAGATTAAAGGTATCTGATGTCACAGGCTCAAGTTTTGGTGGATACCATCAATATCAACTGTGGTAAGTCCAGCTTTCACTATTTCCGCTGCGAGGAAACTTCGCCCTCCATCGACCTTCGAACTGGTCAGAAGCAACATAGCCGAGTCACTTCAACGTGAGGAGCGGCCCTGAGAGGGTTTCAGCGTTTATTCAACCTCTGTGGTCATCGTGACTCTCGTATAGCTCTGATCGCCTTGTAGACGCCCTGTCTCCATTCACAGAAAAGGTTAGTCCGGGTTGTCCTCCCATATCCACTGAGGAATCTTGTTTGGGTCGATGTCGTCGACGATATAGCTCCCATGATTCGCCGGGATGATGATACAGATTGCATTTGGCGATGTCGGTATGACTTGCCCGCAGAGTGGCCCACCAATGAATTCGAGGGTTTCAGTCGTATTGGATTCGTTGTCTTTCATATTTTGGAAGCGAGGCGTTCTTGGCAGTGATCAATCACCATCCGGAGAGCCTCAACTCTCTCGGGATCGTTCTTGTCGATTTTTTTAAGGACGTCGATGGAGGTGACCGCCAATTGGATACCAACTTCTCGGGTGGTCTTCATCCGGCTGACATTGGGCGGCTTGGTATCGGGTTTGGGCGCGCTTTGGGTTTCGCTAAGTTCCTTTGCTTTGGCTTTCACGGCATCCGGCCCAGCCTCGACGAGTTCGTCTTGCTCGATTTCCGAGAGTGAAAGAATTTTACAGCCAGCGCTAACGGTGACATCCCCAGCTTTAACGGCGCTAATAAGACTTTCCGCCCCGTCCCGCTGAATCTTTTTCGCTCGTTCCACTGATCTCGCACCGACGCTAAGTTGAGTCGCTGCGTCTTTGACACGCTCTTTGTGATTCCTGCCCGCGCCAATTGGCGGTTTGAAATTATGACTCCTCCGATCCCCGCCTCTCTTAAGATTGGCAAGACTAGCCGCAACCATAGCTCGCTGGCTCTCTGTGAGGTGTCGCCGGTGGAGGTTGTGATCGACGACGAACTTCAACGGATCGTCTCCAGTGAAATCATCGAAGCGGGCTTCAACACCAGCATCGAGACATGCTTGGTGCCGGTTTCGCCCGTCGAGGATCTGCTCGTCGAAGAGGATGATTGGATCGCGGAGGCCGTTCTCCTTGATCGACTCCGTGAGGTTTACCAGGTCGCTAGTCCCCATCATCGGAAAAAAATCTGCGTATTCGTGGCTGGTGAGTAGTAATAATTGTTCCACCTTATGGTTGTCTCGTTCGGAGAGTTTGGTTTCGTCAGCGGGATTATTTGCTGTCTCTTATACACATCTCCGAGCCCACGAGACCGAGGCTGATCTCGT
>CAJXVQ010000498.1 GCA_913060685.1 uncultured Verrucomicrobiales bacterium | reverse complement strand
GGAATTGGAACCGGGGAATGGCGAGGTCGTCAAAACGAGCTTTGATTTCGAAGTGAGGAAGGAAAAGGGAAAGATCTTTCCGGTGAATTTGGTGAGCGATACGCTCACCCCAGAATCGGAGTTCCGATCAAGAAAGCCTGGCTTGGAGCGGGCGATTCTCCTGAAGGAACTCGAAGCGGGGGGAGAAATCGTGCAATCGATTTCTTATGATGTCGGTGCAAGGATTTTGGTCCGTCTCAAGTCGCCGGCAAAGATCCGCATTCTGGATACGCAAGACATGAAATGGCTGGAGGAATGGGAGCTTCCCTCGGGGGATGTGGTCACGAGCTCGAATGGCGATGATCTCTTTGTCTGTGATCCAAAGACAAGGTTGCTGGCTCGAAGGGATTTGACGGGCTTTGCGATTGGGAAGGAGGTCGCGCTGGGTGGGAGCGAGGAGGTCCTGGCGATGGGAGTGGGTGTCGAGATTGAGGGAAGCCCGCTTCTTTTGGTTTATCGAACACGACTGGAGTTGAGAGATCCGCTGACTCTTGCCGTGATTGTGCCCTTTCTGAAGGCTGAATCGCAAATGCGGGAAAGTTCACCTGGTTCGGCGGTCACTGAATTTCCAGACTCCGAGGGAGATTGGGTGGTGTATGCAGATCCCCTGGGGAAGGCCTTTTCCGTTCATTTTTTCAGTGAGCGGGATGACCGCAAGGAGGAGAAAACGATCGTTGCCTTCCGGTATCGGGGCGCTTGGTATCAAAAGGACGAAAAATATTGGAAGCTGGCCTCGAGAAACGAGTTGCTTGTTCTTGGGAATCGGTTTGAAGCACCGACGGGGCGTATCAGCTTGATTACCCCCAAGCCGATGAGGGAGTCATATGCTTCATTTCACACAGAAGGGCGCGGGTTTATGGGGCTTCGGGTTGATCGGGGGAGGGGAGTTTTCCCGCCTCCTCCAATGGTGGTGTCCTATCTTCCGGCGATTGGAGGGAAGCCTGTGGATTTATGTGTCGGAGGGCAGGCCGCAGTTGGCGGTTTCGTCTCGCGTGGTCCGAGCAGAGTGCCATGCTTTGGTGGTTTTCAGCCTTTCTTTTTTCTTCCCGCGATGAATCGGATGGTTTCTTTGGGAAAGAGTCGGGTGGTTTTTGAGTCTGTTCCCGGCGAGGTTCTATCGGGCATAGGGGTGGTCGAGCGGACTCCTTGGGCGATCCGGGGGGAGGTCTACCGTTATTTACCAAAAACAAAGGGCGGGGAGGTTCCTGATTTTGAAATTGCAAAGGGTCCCGAGGGATTGAGCTATACGAAGAAGGCGGGTTTTTACTGGGAGGTTCCGCCCAATTTCTCCGGGGAATCTGTTTTGGTTCAAGTGTTGGGAAAGGGTGAGGCAACCGGCACGAGTTTCACGATCCCGGTCTGCGGTGAGAGTTTGTCGGGCTTTGTTGATTTGTCGGACCTCACGAAGGTGGTTCCAATCGTTCCGGTTTCCTGCGATCCCTTTGAAACTCCGATTTACGATGTGAAACCTGCGGCAAGCGGTGACTCTCTTTTGGTGACCTCTAATTATTCGCGGCGATTGCGGGTGGTTGATTTGAAGACCGGGAAGACGCTTTCGAAGTTGGATTCGCCCGGAGGTCCGATGGAGGTTTGTCCCTACGAAGGGGGCGTCTTGATTTGTTATCTGAATGGGATGATTTTTGAGAAAAGAACGCTGCCGAACCTGGAAAGGGAGATTACCAAAGTTTCTCCAGCGAGTGGGCGTTTGGTCTCGTTGGTGGTGGGTCGCGCGAATCATTCGGGCTCGCCTTTTGGGGTGTTTCATACGGATGGCCGGGTTTTTGTAGTCCGTGAATTTGACTTGGAGTCACTGACTTTCGGGCCGGTGATTCCGGTCCCGGAATTTTGGACCAACCGAGATCATGGGCGACAAGTCCCGGGATGGTTGAAGAAGGCTGCCGCTTCCGCCGACGGAAGAAAGGTCTGGTTTGGAGGTGATTTGTTGGAGCAAGAAGGGCCGGGTCGTTATTCGTTTTCGCGAGTCGTTACCTCATTATTCTCGGAAAAGAAGGTGTGGACCGATCCATACGGTCAGTTTGTCTTTCGAGGAGGTTCACGCTATCAGGCTGGTTCTCGTGATCCCTGGGTTCCTCAAGATGGACGGAGTATCCTTTTGGTGCCGGGCCATGGAGGAAACTGGTTGATGGCGCTCAAGCTTTCGCCGGGTCGGTCCGGTCAATCGGGAAGCCAGTCGATAGACTTTATTCCATCACAAAAAACCGAACCCCGTTATCGGTTGGATGGATTGGCCGAGTGGCAGGTGGACGAAGTCCACCAAGTGGCGCCCACCAATCCTGGGAATACGCGAATGCTGCTCTGCGGGTCGGGTCCCTTCCTGGTGACAATTTCTGCGACCGAGCAGGATTTACTGATCCGGAAATTACCGATCAAAAAGGAGTGATATCGATTTTTTAGGCGAAGGCTGGCTTGGTAGGTGCGGGAATTGGCGGGTTCTCTATCGTTTGGCCAAAGGGAGCGTCTTGATATTTCCTGCATTTCGCAGTTCAAAAAAACACTTTAAGCCCCTAGCGTCCCGCCAACATCGTGTCAGAGCCATTAAAAATCATCATCGCCTGTGGCGGAACCGGTGGCCATCTCTTCCCTGGGATTGCCGTCGCGCAGGAACTCGAATCCCGCGGCCACAAGGTCCTTTTGCTCATCTCGGAAAAGGAGGTCGATGCCAAGGCTTCCGCAAAGTATTCGGACCTTCGCTTTGAGACGGTCCGGGCCATAGCCAAGCCGCCCACGCTTTCACCGAAGATGATTTCCTTTCTCTGGGGACTGAGGAAGACGATCAAGCAATGTCGCGCGATCATTGATCGGGAAGATGCCGATGTCGTTCTTGGAATGGGTGGATTCACCTCGTTTCCACCGGTCCTCGCCGGTTCGAAGAAAGGCCTCCGAACCTATGTTCACGAGTCGAATGCCATTCCGGGGAAGTCGAATCGCATGACGGCGAAGCGATGCACTTCGGTTTTGGTGGGGTTACAGGAAGCGGCCTCGCATTTTTCGGATTCCAAAGTGATCCGGACCGGAACGCCAGTCCGGGACGAGCTTGAAACGCTCCCTTCCCGGGAGAAAGCTTGCGAGTTCTTTGGGCTCAACCCCTCCAAGAAGACCTTACTGGTGATGGGCGGGTCGCAGGGTGCCAGGCATCTCAATGAAGTGGTGGCCAAGGGAACCGAGGGAAGCGCGTGGCAGGTTTTGCACCTCGCAGGGCAGGGTGATTTTGATCGGCTCAATCAAGAGGTGGGCGATCGGCCGGGCTATAAGGTTCTTGCGTTTTGTAGTGAGATGGCTTCGGCCTATGCAGCCTCGGATTTTTGTGTGGCCCGTTCCGGAGCCTCTTCGCTCACCGAGCTCAGTCATGCGGGGTTGGCTGCTCTTCTGGTGCCTTATCCCTATGCCGCCGACGATCATCAGACTGCGAATGCGGTGGTTTATGAAAAGGCCGGAGCAGCCGTTTTGAGACAGCAGGATGAACTCAGTGTTGAGGTCATTCGTGAAATGCTCACCGAACTGAATGTCGATCATCTTGGGAGCATGTCGGATGCCATGAAGGCTCTTTCCGATGCCGATGCCGCCGCTCAAATCGCCAACGTAATTGAGGGATGACCATTGAAGAATTCAGCGGGAAACTTCTCCGCCCCGAGCAAGCACTTAAGGTCCATTTAATTGGGGTGGCCGGATCTGGCATGAGCGGGCTGGCCCGATTGCTTTTACAAATGGGTCATCACGTCAGTGGGTCGGACCGGGTGACCTCCGGTGAAACCGAGCGACTGCGGGCTCTGGGGTTGGATTTCTCAACTCCCCATTCGGCGGAAGCGGTGCAAAACGTGGATGCCGTGATTTATTCTTCGGCGATTCGGACGACAAATCCCGCCTTGGCGGCAGCGCTGGAAAAAGGTGTCACGACTTTCCGGCGGGCCGAGTGCCTCGCGGCCATTCTTCACACCAAAGCCGGTGTCATCGTCTCGGGAACTCACGGGAAAACGACGACCTCGTCGATGATCGCTCATATTTTAAGACAGGGTGACTTGACTCCGTGTCACTATGTGGGAGCAGAAATCCCCGTTCTCGGATCGAATGCCGAGTGGAATGAAGATGGCGAATATCTTGTCGCTGAAGGTGATGAGTCGGACGGAACTCTCGCTCTATACCGTCCCACCCACACCATCGTTTTGAACGTCGAGGAAGAGCATCTCGATCACTACACGCGGGGTATCGAGCAGATTCGTGAGGTTTTTAATACCCTCCTCGATCAGACCTCGGGATCCATTGTTTATTGCGGCGAATGTCCCGAGGCGACCCGGCTCTGCTCCGTTCGTAAAACCTCCATTTCCTACGGTTGGGGAGATGCGGATTGGACCGCGACGGAACTTTCCGAACAGGTGGGAACGGTTAGCTTTACCGTCAATCACAAGGGGAAAGAACTGGGGCGGGTGCAGCTTGGAATTCCGGGTCGTCACAATGTTCTGAATGCGCTCGGCGCGATTGCCATTGCCTCGGGATGCGGGATTGATTTTTCGCTGATGAACCGCGCGCTTTCTTCCTTCGCAGGAGCAAAGCGCCGCTTTGAAACCAAGCATTTGAGCAAGCGGTATCGCATCATCGATGACTACGGACATCATCCAACCGAGGTGGCCGCGACTTTGCAAACCGCAGGGACCTACAACAGCGGAAGGGTCGTTGTTCTTTTTCAACCTCATCGCTATAGCCGCACCCAGAAGTTGGCGGCCGATTTCGGCAAGGCGCTGCAGGCTGCCGATCTGGTTTTCGTGACGGACGTTTATGCCGCCAGCGAGGATCCTATCCCCGGAGTGAGCGGACAGACCATTGTTGATGCGGTCCGTGAGCAAGGTGACACCAAGGCTTTTTACCTCCCGGATCTGGCCACGGCTCACCACGCCGTTGGGAATGCTCTCCGGGAGGGTGATCTTTTTCTCACCCTCGGTGCTGGTAATGTGCACGAAGCGGGGAATAAGCTAATTCGTGATTTGAAGGTTCTTGAAGAGATTCAGAGCGAGGCGGGGATCTCTGAGATCAAACTCTACGAACCAATGGCCCGGCATAGTACCTGTCTCTTATACACATCTGACGCTGCCGACGATCTACTCTGTGTAGA
>CAJXVQ010000497.1 GCA_913060685.1 uncultured Verrucomicrobiales bacterium | reverse complement strand
GAGATCAGCCTCGGTCTCGTGGGCTCGGAGATGTGTATAAGAGACAGGGGTGACCCTGGGGATCAATGGTGACGTCGAGATCGAGCGTATTCGGTTCATTCGGATCAAAGCCCAGGGTGTATTCGAGGAGGTTGTCGATCCCGTCAAGGTCTTGGTCTTTGTCCGCGCCGGTGACGTTGTTATCGACGAGCCACGCAGGGAATCCCGAGCCTACCACGGAGAAACCTGCGGGATTGCCACCGTCTTCAGGGCTGGGCGTCCAGGACGATGAACTCGCCCAGAGGGCGACAGGGAGCGAGGGGTTGGTGAAGATGAGTGACTTGCCTCCTCCATCAGTGACCGGGTGCCAGACATCGTCATAGGAGAAACGAAGGATGGCGGCCTCGTAGGGTTCGGGGAGGACGACGACGATCTCGTCGCCGTCGTTGCTGAGCTTTCCTGAATATTCGCCGATGACCGGGAGGGTTTGGCCATAGAGTGACTCAAAGGCAGTCTGATTCCGGACGATGAGAGCATAGTCGCCGGGAGCAAGTGCGGTGGGGGCGGGGAAAACGAAATCGACGGCAGTGGTGACGCGAAGACCGGAGAGGTCGAGAGTCGTGGTGCCTGTGTTTTGAAATTCGATGAACTCGAAGTCGGTGCCCTGCGCCGGGTCGTACATGACCTCGGTGATACGGAGATCGTCGTAGAGAGCCAAGACGCGAAGGTATTCGGTTTCGGCGGGTGAGCCCGGGGCGGGGATGGACTGCCCGGGCGTGGGCAGACGGAAGAAATCGGTGTTGCCGGAGGCGTCACGGCGTTGGGAGAAGTCTCTTGATTGGGAGGTGTAGACGACGGCGTCGATGGTGGAACCGCCCGGATCAAGGATGGCGATGTTCTCGCTGGTCGAGGAGAGGCTGAAGTTGAAGTGGGTCCCGGTTGTGAAGGCGACCGGGGAGCCGGCTCCGATGAAGGAGAGAGGAGGAACCGGGAACGGTTCGGACTGGGAATTTGGGTTGTCTGTCAGGAAAAGTCCGGAGATGTCGACCGGGAGCGGGAGTGGGTTGAACAGCTCAAGGAAATCGTCTGTGAGAGCGATCTGGCCGCGGGTGAACCACTCTGAGATGTAGATGGAGGATGGTGCGCCGGTGGGTTGTGGGATATTCGGGGAGCCGAGCGACGGTTGGGTGAGCGTCCAGTGGGAGTCGTGCCCGGCCCGACCGAGGGTGAAACCGAGAGGTTGATGGCCGAATGAAACGGAATCGAGAACGGTCGTGGCGTTCGGCGCGAAGAGGGTGAGTGATTCTCCCGTGGAGCTGAGAGCGAAGGTAAGCGGGTCGATTTGGACGACGATGAAGCCGGCAGCGGGAACTGTTGTCCCGGGGGGGAACATGAGTTTTGTGGGATCGTCAGGATTATCGGTTAAAAAATGACCTGCCAATTCGAAGGGGAGAGTGCCCGGATTGAAAAGTTCGACGGTGTCAGGGGCTCCGGTGACGAGGATTTCATTGAGGCGAACCGAACCCGGGAGGGCTGAGGTGACGGACCAGGTTTTGGAGAGGGTCGGCGTTTCCTGCCAATCGCCGGCGAAATTACGGCCTTCGACTTCGACGGTGTGCGGGCCATCGGCGAGAGAGGTGAGCTGTATTGTTGTCGAGCGGACTGTCGCGCTTGGCGGATCGAACCCGTCTCCGATATCGGTGTCGGCGGACCAGGGGCCGCCGTCGAGGCGCCAGCGGTAGCCGAAGATTCCGGGAGCTCCAAGGGTGAGCGTCGCGGAGGTGGATGAGGTGATGGCGGTAGGTTCACCTGCTATCCAAATTCCGGCTGGAGTCAGGGCGCCAAAGTCTTGTCCGAGCGGGCCGGTAGCAATTGCCGGGGAGCCTTGGGCGAGCCGGAAATCGCCATTGTCGGGATCGAGAAATTGCGGGAGGGCGTTGATGTTTCCGGAGCCGAGGTCGAAGATGGTTTCGCCCGGACGGTCGGGGCTCACCGAGGAGTCGGGGAGTGATGGGTCAATGAGGTTGTGAGTAAACTCAAGAGGGCTGATGCGATCGCCGGGAGCATCGGCTCCCGAGTAGATCCGGGTGAGGTCGTTGAGGATGTTTCCGGTTGCGAATGCGCCATCCCCGGGAGTCGGGCTGGAGTCGGTCGGAATGAAGAGGTTGATGACGGACGAAACGGACGGATTGTCGAAGCGATCGTCGAAGTCGGGGTGAATTTTGTAGACGGTGTTATTCTCGAAGATGGTGGAGGTGTCACGCTTGAGGTTGATGGCATGGTCGACGTCCCAGAAGATGTTTCGCGAGACCGCGATGGTCGTGTTGGTCCCGGAGTCGCCGGTGGAGATGGCGTTGGCGTAGCCTCGATCGGAAGTTTCATCATCTTTGAAAACGTTGTGGAAGAAGTTCTCTGCAACGTAGACATCGCCGCCTAGGTCGAGGAGCTCGTCGCCTGCGCCGGCGAAGGTATTGCCGATAATCTGGGCGATGGGGTCGGGGAGGTTTGGACTTTCGACATCGATGATATCGTTGTGGCCTTTGTTGGTGCCGAAGCTGTTGTCGCGGATGATGTAGTGGCCGCCGTCGGGAGCCTGGCCAACGCCTTTGATGTGTTCGGAAATATTGTCAAGTCCAAGGGCGTCGGGGGATTCGTCCGGGGCGAACATATCAGGGAAGGTGCAGTGCTGGACAATAATCGAGGAATTCTCGATGTAGAGCATGCGAATGTGGGAATCCTGGAACGTGACGTGGTCGATGAGACACTGCGAATCGATGATGCCGATCGACCCGTTGTCGTTTTGGGCATTGCCGATGTCGAGGTAGGAAATGATGTTGTCCGGGGAAAGGGAACCCTCGAGTTTAATGCCCTCGGATTTGGGTGGACCATCGGGAAGCGAGCCGTTGCCTGCGGTGTCGGGCTCGAACGAAACGCCGGGAAGAGCGTTTATCTGGATCCGGTTCGTTTCGGTCCCGACAGCTTGAATGGTGCCTTCCACGGAGATCCGCTTTCCTCCGGCAAGATAGATGGCGGTGCCGGGTAGGATGACAAGTTTCACGCCGACGGGGATGGTGACGTCGTCGGTGACGTGGTATGGACCGCCAGCGGGAGACCAGACTACTTCGCCTTGGGCTGCGGTAGTATCGAAAGCGGGATCGTAGGTGAAGCGGCCGATATCGGTGCGCGAGGAGTCGGGGTCGAGAGGTGAGGCGGGATCTCCGGTGTCGACGGCTGGAGAGGCTGCGGTGAGGTGGAAGTCGCTGGCGGCGGGGTCGACAAAGAGAGGGGCGGCTTGGAAATTGTTGGCGCTGCCTGCATTCGCCCAGGGTTCTCCGAGGATGCAGAAATTGAAGGTGAGATCGGTTTCGTCGTAGTCGGTGACGATGGCATCGGGGCCGAGGATGATCGAGTTGGTCGCATTGTAGAAGCTCGGGTCATCGCTGCCGGTTTTGTTTTCGTCCTGGATGCCGATGCTGGTATTTCCGACCACGGTAACGTGATCGAGAGTGACGACGCAGCCGTTCTTGGCAGACATTCCAATGTCATTATTGGTGAAGAGAGAGCGGGTGACGGTTGCATTGCCGTTGAGAAAGCTGACCCCTTTGTCGAGACAATCGCGCGAAATGACGTTGTCGAGGACGACGTCCTGGCCGTCGAGAGTGTCAATGCCGTCGTCTTCGGTCACGGCGACCACGACGTCCCTTAATACGAGGGTCTGTCCGTCGGCCTGGCGGTGCAGGTAGATCGCGTCATCGTCGTCAATGTTGCCGTCTTCACGGTAGAAACCGAGGAATTCGGTCATGTGGGTGTCTTCAACAAGGACGCCGGTGTCGGTGGTTTCGAAGCCTGTCGCTGAGCGGGCAAGGTGGGAGCGTCGAATCACGAGTTCGGGGTTGTTGCCTCCGGAAGAATTGGTTTCGCCAATTTTCCCGAAGTTGTCCGATATCGAGCAGTCCTCAAAGGTGACGTCGGAGCCGAGGATGTAGATGGATCTTCCCCGTCCGGTGTGGCCACCGCCGGGAGCGTGTCCTGCACGGTGGATGTGGGTGAACTGGAAGTTTGCAGGGGAGGCCTCATCGAAGCGGAACTGGCCCCACGAGTCGCCGTCCTGGCTTGCCGTGAAAGTGACGGGCTGAGCCAGAGTTCCCTGGGAAAGGAGGGTGCCTTCGACGATGATGTCAATGCCGGAAGAGCTCCCGGGAGTGTCATCTCCGTCGAGGAGAACGATTGTTCCGGGAGAGAGAGTGAGAGTGTGACCTGCCGGGACCGTGACGTCGCCGTCGAGGTGGACGATGCCGGACCAGGTGGTGGAGGGGCCTGTTAACGTGCCTGAGATTGGCGTCGGAAGAGTTTCTCCGAGGCTGACCATTGGGTGGGAGAGTTGACGTCCGATGACATTGGCGTTGAGGGTGAAATCGCCTGGATCGGAAGAGAGGGAGCCGGCGTTGAGTTCGAGATCGAAGGAGATGTCGGAGCTGCTATCGTCGCCCTGGTGAATTTCGACTGCGATGGTGTTTTCTCCGGCGACGAGGAGGGATACTGCGGCGGAGAACGGGTAGTAAAGATCTTCGTCATCGACGTCGTCGTTGGCGAACTCGTCGAATTCGGTGACACCGGTCATATTTGGGGTGCGGAAGGCTTCGGTGCCGTTGAGATAGACGATGGCACCGTCATCATACTTCAATTCAAAGTCGAGGCTGGAGAAGGCTGTTGGATCCGCGACGTCGAAGGTGGTCCGAAAGTAGGTGGTGGCGTTTTTCTGGGTGCTGCCTCCGGGAACGGTGTCGATAAAGTCGACTTCGGTTTCCTGGTTGTCGCCGTATCCAAGCTCTGCCGCACCGCTCTCCCAACCTGCGGCAACGGAGTCATTGAATCCCGATTGGCGCCACGCGGTTTGTTGGTTTGAACCATCGTCGAGGTATCGCCAGATGGCACCCCGGGCGATTAGGTTTGTCTCGGCACCTCCGGAGCCACTGCCTACAATGGAAACGAGGGCTGAACCGCGACCGTTGTAAAGGGTGACAGTGTTGGGCGTGAAGGTGATGTCGGGGCGGTTCGCGGTGAGGGTCGCGGTGGCATTCCACTGGTTCCGGTTGATGGATCCGTCGTCATTGCGGAGTTCGACGCGGACGAGGAAGGGCTGTCTCTTATACACATCTCCGAGCCCACGAGACCGAGGCTGATCTC
>CAJXVQ010000496.1 GCA_913060685.1 uncultured Verrucomicrobiales bacterium | reverse complement strand
ACGAGATCAGCCTCGGTCTCGTGGGCTCGGAGATGTGTATAAGAGACAGATTTCGAAGCATCAAAGACCGCTTCAAATGGAGAAATCTTGGTAAGACTTTTTGCAGGGCGTCAGTTTTCGGTGTTGGAGGTCGGAGAGGAAGCCGAACCCCTGCTTATCACCAGCAATGAGGACTTCGTCTCGCTGGAGTGGACGGGGATCGAGTTTTTAGCGATGACTTCTTCACGACAGTTTTTCCGCACGGAAGATGGGTATCGATGGTCACGTTCAGACTTGGCTCATCCCTATGCCGGATGGGGAGATGGTTTATGGACCGGGATCCAGTATGTCGTAGTGGGTGCTGGACGGACCAGTGACGGAGTGATCGAAACTTCGCCCGATGGCCAGATCTGGACCAAGGAGAGAATTCCAGAAAACCCTGGATTGCTGTCGATTGCCCAAGGCGGTGCTGATGGGCAGAGGTTGGTTGCGGTCGGGCGGGAAATGACGATTCTCTTCTCGGACGATGGAATCTCGTGGGATGAATCGGAAATTGCAGGATCTTGGGATCTCAATGATGTGGCGTGGACAGGCACCGAGTTTCTAGCAGTGGGAACGATGGGGTGTATCCTTGCATCGACTGACGGAGAGAATTGGGAAATGACGAATCCCGGGAGGCTTGAAGCCGTCACTTGGGATGGTGCCCGCTTCGTCGCCGTCGCCGGAAGAAATGTCCTTGATTCTCCCGACGGTGAAAATTGGAGTCCACTTGGAGTCTCGGATTTTGACTTCAGGAATTCTCTGGGGCAGGACATGAAAATGTTTGATTTACACTGGAGCAATGGCCGCTTTGTCGCTGTGGGAGAGCGTCAACAGGTGGTAACTTCAACCGATGGCGTGACATGGACGAAAGGGACACCTTCGCGATTTATCGGGATTGACGTGGTGGCGGTCTCATCCTCGGGGAGCCAGTGGGTCATTGCCGGATCAGACCAACTGAATCGATCAACCGATGGCTTGAATTGGCAGGAAGTGACTCTGGACGCCACACCCTATATAAAGGACCTGGCCCATAATGGATCCCAGTTTATGGCCGTAGGGCGGGACAAGGTATACCGTTCGGATGATGCCGTAACCTGGACTGTTGCACATTTTCGCCGAAATGGAGATTTGAGAGGAGTGACCTGGTCGGGCTCCGAATGGGTCATTGCGGGAGCAGCAGGCCCGACCTTTTTCTCAAAGCGCGCTTTAATCTCCCGATCAGTTGACGGGATAACTTGGGTTGATGAAGTGGGGGCCGAAGACGCTATTTTTGAAAAAGTTGTAGCCGGGCAAAATAGAATTGTCGCGGTTGATAATGAAGGACTGACGAGAGTCTTCGAAAGCGAAACCTGGCAAACAGAAGTATCAGGAATGTCCGGAGTTCCTGGTTCATTATTGTCGGTGGGCCCCCAATTTTTGGAATTTTCGGACCACGGGACCCTCTTCACAAGGGACCAGAATGGATCTTGGTCCAGCGGAAGAGCGAGGCCCGAGATCGAGGGGCTCAGCGCAGTCATCCCAGGTGATGGAAAGATCCTGTTGGGGACAAGGAGAAGTTTTAGTTTAGGGATCGGGATTTCAATTTTGTCATCAAGTGATGGCCGTAGCTGGGTGGATGCCACCGGCACGAATCAGCAGATGGGAAATATCACAGAAGGAGTCTGGACGGGGTCTGATTTTTTTCTCATCTCCACGATAGAAGGAGTCATCAGTTCGGCGACCGGATCAGACTGGGAAAAGGAGAATTTGCCAGCTGGAGTGACCTCTTCTTTCCGGGATATGCGTTCGATTGAGAGCTTTCAAGACCGGGTGATCTTAGGCCTAACTAGTTCTTCGGTCGATGGAGGGAAGCTGATTACAAGAAATCTGGATGGATCTTGGAGTGGCTTGGTCAGAGATCAAGGGACAGTTGTAACGATTCTTTCAAACCCGAATCAACTCTTGGCCTTGGACACCTTTCAGAACCTGATGAGTGACGATGGTGAAAAGTGGGTTCCATTGCACAAAGTCACTCCAGGGAGTGAAGATCTGGTGGATGTCATTCATACCCCAGCGGGATTCTTTGCCCTTGGTGAGGAAGGAACAATCCTGCGTTCAGAGAACGGGGAAACTTGGGAGACCATGGCTCCGCTCGGGGTTCGCAAGCTTCAGGCTCTCACCTACGGAGCTGGTCGCTTGGTGGCTGTGGGGGAAGAGATTGCGTCCAATTCAGGTGGAGAGGCATGGACCTGCGTCAATCTGGAGGGGGCGACGGAAGGCTTCACGGATGTGATTTGGAATGGCAGTCAGTTCTTCGCGGTAGGACCGGGTGGTGGAGCGATGTCCAACGACGGAATTTCTTGGACGGGATCTCCCGTTCCGGGTGAGTGCGAATTTATCGCTTGGAACGGCACGCAGTTTATGGCGAGCCGCCCGGATGGAGCAATTTGGTTTTCCAACGATGGCATCTCCTGGGTTCTCAGGGTTTTACCGCGCGATATCGTTTCGCATGCCGTGGGAAACGGGCTGACAATTGCTGCGACACGGAAGGGGGATTTCTACCGTTCCACCGACAGGATGAACTGGGAGCCCAGCCTGGATCTCGCTCCAAGCAGTTCATCAGATATACAAGCGGTAGATTTTGTGAACGGACTCTTTTTTGCAAAATTGACGCGCGGCTCAGTAAGGCAGAGTCTGGTCTCAGCGGACGGGGTGACTTGGAAATCCACTCCACAGAAATATTATGCGGTCGTTTGGACTGGCACACATTTCATTGCTTTCCGTGACAACTTTTATAGCGATGTTTCGCTGGACGGGACCAACTGGACAACGGCTTCCACAAACGCCAACTTCAACGATCCAAGAGCGGCTGTGTGGACAGGCAGTGAGGGGATCGTGGTAGGAGCACGGGGGACAGCCTTTTCGACTCCCGATGGACAGGAACTCACTCAGATTGATTTGGGAACGTCCGAAGAATTGATGGATGTAGCTTGGACAGGCACCCAGGTCGTGTGTTTAACCTCGAGCGGTCAGGTTATATTTGGGGAAGTTGGGCCAAATCTTCCGGAAGGAGTGGTTGGGAACAAACTACTGATGGCGAACGGGCAATTGGTTGTCGCTTGTAATGGGGGCTTGATCGCAGCTCTCGATGGCGAGCAATGGCTTGTGAATGACAGCGGGGCAATCGCTGACCTGAAATCAATCAGCGAATTACAGGGAGGCTTTTTGGCGATGGGAACCCGGGGAACGGTTCTTCAATCTTCAAACAATGATCCTATGGGGAACTGGGTATTGGAGGTGAGATCAGGACGGCAGCTTGGCTCAATTTCTGGATTTGCTGAAGTGGCTGGACAAGTGATCAAATACCGATCTGATCGGGGCCTTGCTTCCACGACTGGCGGCCTAATCTGGGAGGTACAGGGAGCCGAGAGCCTTGGGACAGTTTACGCCACGGTAGAGGATGACGAAGGCGGCCTGTTGGCCTTTGGCCGCTCGGGGGCATTAGGCAGGCTCAGGAATGATGGAACTGTCGTGCCGGAGGAGAGCGGAACAACCCTGAGAATTTTGGCAGCGGCACGGTCAGCTAATCGAATCATTGCAGTCGGCGAAGACGGAGTAATCTTAAGCTCTCAGAAACCTATCGACAGCGCGGAGAGCTTCCAGAATTTTATGGCAAACTCGGGAGCGGAGGGAGCGAATGCATTGGCGGGGGGCGATTGGAATCAAGATGGAGTTTCGAATCTCCTGGAGTATGTCTTTGGCTTCTCAAGCACTCCAGGCAGCCTACCCGATATTCTTGGTCAAAATCTTAGGGTGAAACCTGGAAATGACGGGCCAACAGTTCACTTCGAGATGAAAAACAACTTATCCGATGTTGAGGTTAAAATCCTCCGCAGTGAGAACCTGACGGATTGGAAAACGATTGCACGCAAGGTGGGGATAGGACTTTGGAGTGGCCAAGCAACCGTGGTTGAAGAACCTCTCGATGGCGGTCAGATAAGGATCAGTTCCTCAGGAGATCGAGGCAGCCTCACAAAAGTTTTCTTTATGATCGAAGTGCAGCTCCGATGAGTTCGATGAGTTAATATCTCTATTCTCAAGCTTGAATTCATAAGATCTGTGGCCAACGATGAAGCCGCTAAATTTGGGCGATTTTCGAGAAATGAGGTTTCCGGAGGTCCCCTTAAACAGCCCCCTCAAGAAAGGCCCTTTGCAATTGGCAAAGATTCACTTCAACCTCCAGTTTAAAAGGTTTCCAACCCCAATCTCCGCATATTTCGCGAAGCTACCCCCCAAAAGTAACCTTCATTCGTTTAACATTTTTTCATTCGTTCATTCTCCCCACCATGCTTCTCGCCGAAATCAAACACCGGAAGTTCAACTTCATTCTCGCCACCCTCGCGGTCGCCGCCGCCGTTTCCGTCTGGCTTTCCGCCAAAAACAGCCTTGCCGACTTTGACCGGAACACCGAGTCCCAACTCACCGTCCTCGAGGAGAAAACAAACATCGAGATGAAGCAACTCGAAGACGACATTCGCAAGACCATGAAGGGTCTTGGCTTCAACGTCTTCCTCTTCCCCGCAGGCGAAGAACTTTGGCAAATCAAGGAACGCGGATACTCCGAAAAGACCATCTCGCAGGACTCCGTCCACAAACTCGCCGAGAGTAAGATTGTCACCGTCAATCACCTCCTCCCCCAACTCTCCCGCCGTATCCAATGGCAGGAAAAAAACCGCTCCATCCTTCTCGTTGGAGTCGAAGGACAAGTCCCCATCGCCCACCGTTCGAAAAAGAAACCCATCATGGATCCCCTCGCTCCCGGCTCCATCAATCTCGGCCACGATCTCCACCAATCCCTCGGCCTCAAAAAAGGCGACATCCTCACCCTCAACGGGAAAAACTACACCGTCGCGCAAACCTTCCCACCCCGCAACTTCCTCGACGACGGCTCCGCCTGGATCCACCTCGACGAAGCCCAGGAAATCTTCGGCCTCGAAAACCAAATCAACGCCATCCTCGCTCTCGGATGTAATTGCGCCAGCATCGACCGTCTCGGCGAAATCCGTGCCGAAATCTCGGCCATCCTCCCCGACGTTCAAATCATCGAACTCGGCTCATCCGCGCTCGTCCTGTCTCTTATACACATCTGACGCTGCCGACGATCTACTCTGTGTAGA
>CAJXVQ010000495.1 GCA_913060685.1 uncultured Verrucomicrobiales bacterium | reverse complement strand
AAAAAAATCACACTTCGACTTGACTAACCTCATAGCAGGAAATTGCTTTTGGCGGAAGGGGACAGAAGGCGTGGTTGGGCCGGATCGGAGGGGGTGCCAAGGGAAGAGGGGCGGAAGCGGTGGTTAGGCGTGGCGGTGGTGGAGATTTCGGTATGAAAAGTCGCAGTTCCAAGCCGAAATTTGCCGGGGTCGGGTGGTTTTGGCAGGATTTTCATCGGCTGAGAGCATGGGTATTCAGACCGCATTGCCAAGCTGTTTTATGGCAGCGGTTTTTCGTCGATTGGTGAAGCCTTCGTCGGAACAGGTGAGGGGGATGGGACCGGGTTTGGTGCGAAGTTGTTTTTTGAATTTGCAGACTTTGGCTGAGGAAGCGCCTTCCGAGCCATCCAGGCGGATGGCGGAGTTGGATGTTTCTTTATCGGGAGCTGACTGGTAGGGTGGGAAAATGAAAGCGAGATTGACGATGGTGATTATGGGCTTGGTGATAGGGCCGGTTCTTGGAGATGGCGTGAAGGAGGCGAAAAAATTAATCAGTGAATCCAAGAAGAATGAGGTGGAGGCCATGAAGGTGCTCGATCTGGTGACGGGTGATTTGACTGAAGAGGGAGTGGATCAGGTCATCGAGTGGGTGATCGAGAATGGCTTCGCCGAAGAGAGGAAGCGAGTGGGGGAAGTCGTGTTTTCGGTCCCCAAGAACGATCAGTTGATTTTAAAGTATGTGAGGGTGTTGGGTTTTTTCGGGGAAAGAGGGCCATTGGAGGCGGTGATTGGAAAGTTGGACAAGGGAAGATTACACCAGGAAGCAAGATTTCGACTCGCGTTGTTGGTATCAGAGGATGCGCAGAGGAACTTAACTCTGACCGATGCAGAGCGTGCCGCGGGGAATCAGGAGGCGGTGGGACTCTTGGAAAAGCTGGGGAAGGAAGAAGGCTTGAATGAATTTGTCGAGAAGTGGGTCGAAGATTTGTTATATAAGGTGACCCATTTGGTGGTGGGTTGCGAAGCCCCGGAGATCGAAGGGGTCGATCATGACGGGAACCAATTCCGGCTGAGTGATTATCGGGGCAAGGTCGTGCTCTTGCCTTTTTGGGGATTCTGGTGAGGGCCTTGCCGGTCTATGCTTCAATACGAGCGGTCGCTTGTGGAGAAGTGGAAGGATGAACCATTTGCGTTGGTTGGAGTGAACACCGATCCTCCGGAAACGCTCTCGAAGTTGGTGAAGAATGGCACGGTCACTTGGCGCAATTTTAGGGACGAGAAAGTGGGTGGTGAGATCTCCGGAAAGTGGGACATCGTAGGCTGGCCGACAATCTACGTGTTGGATCACAAAGGGGTGATCAGGCATGTGAACTTGCATGGGAATGATCTGGATCAGGCTTTAACCAAACTGATCAAGAAGGCGAAGGAGGAGGCGGGAGAGGGGAAATGATGCAAGGGCGAAAGAAGGATGCGTTGAAGCAAGGGGTCACGCGTGTGGACATCCTCTGCGTTTGAAACGACCACATGCCAATCCTCCGCACGCCAGAGAGCAGTCGTCGCCGAGGGGGATTTTCACGGGTTGCCACGGTGGCTTGATGGGTTCCATCGTTTGATTCACCCACTCCGCTCGGACGAATGGGTTGGGAGGGATACAATTACCAGCCGAGGTATTCGGTGAGGATTTCGAGGGCGGCGGCCTGGTCGATGATCGCTTTTTGCTTTTTGGCATTTTTGCCGGCTGCGTGGAGCTTTTCGGAAGCGGTCACGGTGGTAAAGCTTTCGTCGAAAAAGGTGAGGGGAACGGGGCCGAGTTTGGTGCGAAGTTGTTTTCCGAATTTGCGGACTTTGGCGGATGACGTGCCTTCCGAGCCATCCAGGCGGAGGGGGAGGCCGAGGACGATAGCTTGGATTTTACGCTCGGCGATGATCTCGAGAATGCGCGGGATGATCTCGGTCTTGCGGCAGTCGATGGTTTCGATGGGATGAGCGCCGATACCGAATTCATCAGTGGCGGCGAGGCCAATGCGGGCGTCGCCGTGGTCGATTGCGAGGATGGGGTGAGTCATGAAGGCCAGGTGCGGTCGAGGCCAAAACGGGGGTGGCGTCGGTCGTGTCTGATGACCAAGATGCCGACCCAGTCTCCATCGACCTCGTAGATGATGTGGTAGGGGAATCCGCGAAGGTTGTAGCGACGGAAGCGGTCGCCGTGGGGATGAAAGCGAAGAGGGTTTTCTTTGATTTGCTTGTCAGCGGTTTCTACAGCTTGGAGGAATTTGTCGCCGACGATGTTGGACTTGCTGTCGGAAAATTTAACGGCAGCGGCGAGATCGTTCTGGACCTGCGGGTGCGTGATGACCATCAGGCGTTTTTCCTGGAGGCTTTGACTTGCGCGAGGACTTCCTCGAAAGGGATGCCCTGAACTTTACCGCTTTTCATTTCCTCGCTACGGAGGATGGCAATTTCCAAGCCTTCTTGGTCGTAGGCTTTTTGGTCTTGCTCGCGGAGGTATGCCGAGAGTTCGGCCTTGTCCTCTGAGGAGAGGGTTTCGACGAATTTGACAATTTTCTCTTTGAGCATGTTTAACGATAGCAGTTTTTTTGGGAGGTGGGGACTCCGTTTTTAGAGGAGTTCCTTGGGCAGCTGGTCGCTGAGTTTTTTGATGTCATCGGCCTGGTGGCGGTTGGCGATGAGGAGGGCGTCTTCAGTTTGGACGACGATGAGGTCATCGACTCCGAGGAGGGCGATACGGATGTCCTTGCGGTCGTTGAAGACGATGTTGTTCTCGGATTCAATCTCGGTGATTTCGTGGTTGGTTTGGTTGCCGTCACCCTGGGTCGGGAGATACTTCGCGATGGAGATCCAGGAGCCGACGTCATCCCAGTCGAAGGTGGCCTCGATGTTGAGGACGCGGGAGGCATTCTCCATGAGGGCGTAGTCGATGGAGATGGGGGTGAGGGTGGGGAATTTTTCGGCGATGGTGGCGGAGACGTCGGGGGACTCCTTGAGTTCGTCGATGAAGCCGGCGAGCTCGGGGGTGTGCTTTTGGAGCTCGGCGGTGACGGTTTTGAGGGACCAGACGAACATGCCGGCGTTCCAGGCGAAGTTGCCTTGGCGGAGGAATTTTTCGGCGAGCTCCGGGTTGGGCTTTTCGCGGAAGCGGGTGACTTCGAAGGGCTCGTGCTCTGTCTCGAAGCCGAGTTTGGCAGAGGGGCCGCGCTCGATGTATCCATAGGAGGGGCAGGGCCAGGTGGGCTTGATGCCGATGGTGACGAGGGCATCGGTTTTCGAGGCAATGTCGAGACTGTTGCCGAGGACGGACTGGAAGGCGTCGATATCGTTGATGAGTTGGTCGGAGGGGAGGACGGCCATGGTGGCGTCGGGATCCCGGGAGGCGACGAGGCCGATGCCGAGGGCGACGGCGGGTGCGGTGTCGCGTTTGGCAGGCTCGGCGAAGATGTTCCCGGCGGGGAGCATATGGGCAACTTTGCGGACCTCTTCCTCCTGGAGGGCGTTGGTAAGGATCAGGATGTTTTCGACCGGGATGAGTCCCTGAAGTCGGGAAATGGTCTGGTCGAGCAGCGTGGTGTCATCGAAGAGATTCAGAAGTTGCTTAGGTTTGGCATTTCGGCTGAGAGGCCAGAAGCGGGTTCCGCTGCCTCCAGCGAGAATCAGGGCGTAGTGTTTGCTCATCCGGGGGATTCAATAAGGCGGGAGGGCGAATGTCAAAACGTGTCCGAGTTCCTTTTTGATTTGGGCAGACCGGCTCTCTGCGGTAAGTTTCCCTCATGAACGACATTTACGAGGAGCGCGACTGGGTGGATACGACGGCGGCTTTTGCTCCGGCTGTGCTGGGGGTGGCAGCGGGGATTTTGGTTTCTGAAGCGATGAGCGCGAAGGCCCGTCGCCCGATTGGCTTGTCACTGGCTTGCCTGGGGCTTGCGGCCTTGACGCCGATGTTGGTGGAAACTGCGGTCAAGAAGGTCAAGGGACCGGGAACCCGACGTGGTTCATTGCGGACTCTTCGTGGAATTCGTGATCACGGCCTGCAGGCGCGTGAGATTAACTATGTCGAAGACGAGCTCGGTGAAGAGCTGGGGGTTGGTTAAGCGGGCCGGAGAGTGTTTGCGAGTTCACGGACGACTTTTTCGAACCCGGAGCGGAATGGGATTCGGGCCCGCCACTCCAGTTCGATCAGGGCGAGACGGGGGTTGATGGCGTAACGATCGTCATGTCCAGGGCGGTCTTTGATGTGGGAGATGAGGGACTCCGGTTTGTGGAGTTCTTTGAGAATGGTCCGGGCGATGCCAAGATTGGTGCGCTCAAATTTGGCTCCAATGTTATAAATACGATTGGAAAAGCCTTTTTCAAAGGTGGCGATGAGTCCTTTGGCGCAGTCCTCGACGTGGATCCAATCACGGATCTGGCGACCGGATCCATAGATGGGGAGTGGCTGATCACGGAGGGCGTGATGGATGAGAGTCGGGATGAGTTTCTCGGCGTGCTGGCGTGGTCCGTAATTATTGGTGCATCTGGCGATGACGACATCCTGGCCGTAGGTTGTATGCGCGGCTTGCACGAGGAGATCGGCGCTGGCCTTGCTGGCGGAGTAGGGGGAAGAAGGCTTGATGCGGGCGAATTCATCCGCCTGGTCCGGGAAGGAAATCGGTCCGTAGACTTCATCCGTGGAGCATTGAAGGAAAGGGGTGTCGAATGAGCGGGCGACTTCCAGGAGGTCGGAAGTTCCAGCGACATTCGTGTGGATAAAGCCGGCGGGCTTGGCGATGGAGCGATCCACATGAGATTCCGCAGCGAGATGCATGATGCCGGTGCACTTGAATTGCTCAAGGAGACGGGCCACGAGTCCTTGGTCCGAGATGTCCCCTTCGAGGAAGTGAAAGCGTGGGTCTTGGTCCGGACCGGCAAGGTTCTCCAGGCTTCCGGCGTAGGTGAGTTTGTCGAGGATTACCAATTTCTCGAGATCGTTGCGCTCCAAGAGCAGGCGGGCGAGACTGGAGCCGATGAAGCCAGCGCCTCCGGTAAGAAGGATCGATCGAAGAGAGCGCACCCCAAAGTGCTACAAGATAATTTGTTTTGTGGAAATGAAACATTCACAGAGATGTGGGAATAGAATTGACCAAACGCCTGGTCTGTGCTCGATTTGGGACCTGTCTCTTATACACATCTGACGCTGCCGACGATCTACTCTGTGTA
>CAJXVQ010000494.1 GCA_913060685.1 uncultured Verrucomicrobiales bacterium | reverse complement strand
GATCTACACAGAGTAGATCGTCGGCAGCGTCAGATGTGTATAAGAGACAGATCGGGCAGCGTCCACCCCCAATTTTTTCATGATACCACATCCAGGCTTCCGGATTGATGGGTTCTCCCACGGTCCCGAGAAGACGAAGGGAAGAAAGATCCCGTGATTCCGGAAACTCGTCCCCTGCTTTGATAAAGGCCCGAATGGCGGTGGGTGCGGTATAAAAGATGCTGACGCTATATTTTTCAACAATGTCCCAAAAACGTCCGAAATCGGGATGATTTGGTGCGCCCTCATACATGACCTGGGTTACCCCATTGGCGAGTGGTCCATAGGTGATGTAAGAATGGCCGGTAATCCAGCCGACATCAGCAGTGCACCAATAGACGTCGTCTTCCTGCATATCGAAGATGTATTTGCAGGTGGCGTAGGTGCCGGTCAGATATCCGCCGGAGGTATGGAGAATTCCTTTCGGTTTTCCGGTTGAGCCGGAGGTGTAGAGGATAAAGAGAGGGTGTTCACTATCGAAGGCCTTGGCTTCGTGAGTGGATGGAACCATGGCGGCTTCCTCGTGCCACCAGACGTCGCGCCCGCGCTTCATTTTAACAGGGGCACCCTCGGAGCCAATCCGCTGATGGACGATCACGGTATCGACATCTTTGTACTTCTTGAGGGCGTCATCGACGTTCTTCTTCAAGGGGACGACGCCGCCGCGGCGATAGCCGCCATCGGTGGTAATAATGGCCCTGGCCTTGCAGTCCTCGAGTCGGTCCACAATGGAGTCGGCGGAAAATCCACCAAAGATCACCGAGTGTACGGCTCCGATGCGGGCACAAGCCAACATCGCGATGACAGCCTCCGGAGTCATGGGCATGTAGATCATCACCCGATCTTTGGGTTTGATTCCTTTTGCAATCAGGACGTTGGCAAAATTACAAACCTCGCGGTGAAGTTGGCGGTAGGTGAGAGTGCGGCTTTCTCCGGGTTCGCCTTCCCAGATGATCGCGGCCTTGTTCGCGCGGCCGTTTTTCAGATGCTGATCAACACAGCTCTCACACACGTTGAGCTTTCCTCCGACAAACCACTTGGCGTAAGGGGCTTTCCAATCGAGAGCTTTGGTCCATTTTTTCTGCCAAGCCAGTTCCTTGGCTTCGCGAGCCCAGAAGACTCCGGGCTTATCGATCGACTCCTGATACATGCGCTTGTATTGCGCCATGTTCTTAATGCGGGCCTTCTTTGAAAACTCTTTGGATGGCTTGAAGATGCGCTCTTCGCTGAGGTGGCTTTCGATCGTGTTACTCATGAATTTGTTGATTGACGCTATCAAGACAGCGGCGGTCTCGACAATTCCCGAATGGAAAGATTGTGATCGATTTTACGAACTGGATTTCTATCTCCGACCACCCGATTTCTTTTCAGAAAGAGCCATTAAAGCATCACGCTCGGATTTTTCAAGGAAGCGCCACTTTCCAGGCTTGAGATTATCGAGAGTGAGGCCGCCAATCCGAATGCGGACCAGTCGTTTCACGCGATGGCCGACCGCTTGAATCATGTAGCGAATCTGGCGTTTGAGTCCGGTATTCAGAACCATTTCCATGCGCCGGGATGAAAGACGTTTTACGGAAACCGCGCGAGCTTTGCCGACTTCGGTGAAGACTCCCTTTTCAAGTTGGCTGAGAATGGAGTTTTCAAAGGCATTCTCAGTCGTGACTTGGTAGAGCTTGAGGATACTGTGACTGGGATGAGTCAGGGCCTGTGACAATTCCCCATCATTACTCAAGATGAGTAGTCCCTCGGAATCGAGATCAAGACGACCGACGTGGGCCAGATGATGAAGGCGGGGCGGAAGAAGTTCGTAAATGGTGGCCCGGTTGTTCTCGTCGTGTCGGGTGCAGACGAGGCCGGGGGGTTTGTGGAGCACGATCGATTGGACGTCGAGGGGCTCGATACGTTTTCCCTGGGCCCGGACAAAATCGCCGGGCTGGACCCGGTAGCCGGGGGTAAGACAGGGCTCGCCATTCACGACGACTTCACCTTGCAGGACGAGGGCATCGCAAGCGCGACGGGATCCGACCCCTGAGGAGGCAAGATATTTATTGAGGCGGATGCCTTCGAGGGGATTCATGGCGAAAAAAAGGCGGAACCAAGGAATGGCCCCGCCGGAGAAGTTGACTGACAATTCAGCAGGAGAGACTTAACCCTCGGCTTTGGTCTTAGGGAGACCAATGGCGCTTTGGCCCTGTTTCCATTCGCCACGTTCCTTCATGACTTTGACGCGTTCGAAGCGCTTCATTACTGAGCGTTTACCGGTTGCGCCGCCTTTACGTTTGAGAGAGTTGTGCTTGGACATAAGATCAGGAAAAATGGGTTAAGGGCGCGGAAACTAGGAGGGGGAGGTGCGCTTGGCAAGGATGAATTCAATTGATTTTAGTTTCTTAACTATCTCGGTGAGCCCTCTGGAGACCGATTCCGGCCGATCCGGCAATCTTCCTTCGCGTATTTTACAAACTCGTTACACGAGATGGGTCCGATTTGGCGTTTACTTGTCAGCTGAAGCTCGCTGCCTCATCGTCACGTTTTCTGATTGCCTGCGATTCTATTTACCATGAAACACCTCTTCTCTTTCCCACTCCTATTGTTTTTATTCTCTACTCTGGGGGCGCAGGAAAAACCGGCTGCAGTTTCGGCAATGGATGCTCTCGGAGCGGGTGACTATGAGGAGGCCATCAAAGGTCTTTCTGGTGACCTCGGAGCTCTTGCTGCTGAAGTGGAAGGAGTGGGTGAGGATGAATTGAGGCTCCATCAGGCCCGTGCCCATCATCTTTCAGGAGAGAATGCCAAAGCTGTTTCACTCTGTGACGAGCTTTTGAAGGCGTTCCCCGGGAGTAAGTGGCGTCACAAAGCGGTATTTCTGAAAGCAGAGGCTCTCGCGACGCAGCGTAAGTTCGCCGAAGCACTATTGATCTACCAAAAGGAAGCGACTCGAATTTTCAGTCTGGAAAGGCAGGATCAAGTGGCAGGTTCGTTGATCACTTTTGCGGAGCTATTCGCGACCGAGCCTGCGCCCGGAGATCTGGATGCTCCTGCGGCAGATTATGAAAAAGCCCTGATTCTTTTTCGGCAGGTTCTTGATACGGATTGCACGGCGGAGGTTCGTGAGAAAGTCCGGAGCCGAATCGTGACCCTCACCGGTAAATTGATGAAGTGGGATCAGGTCGTCGCTGAGGCCCTGGCCTATTTGGATGAATTTGACCCTTCGTGGAGGGGAACTTTTGACTCGGTCAGGCGTTTGACCGACGAAGGGAATAAGAAGGTTCCCTTTTCAGGTCCCAACCGATTTTTGGTTCGATACCGGCATGGCGAAGCTCTTCATCGGATGGATCAGCGTATTCAAGCAGTGCGCTATTTGCAGGAATTGGATGAACACATCAAGCGGGACGCTCAACTGGCAGATCTTAGTGCCGATGCTTCATGGCTGCGTTTGATGGCGATGACCAACAAAGGAACAGTCGATCTGGTGGGTCAGTGGGTCAAAGAGGCTGAAGCCTACCTGGTGCTTTACCCAAATCATATTTGGGCACCTCAAGTCTCGTATAAAATCGCAGCGAGTTATGCGGGGGCAGGCCTTTGGGAGAAGTCCCGTAAATCGTTTCAAGATTTCCTCGATGGCAAGGGCTATGAGGCTCCGCTTGAGAAACCACTGACTCTGGATGTCGAGAGCGCGGTGAATTTCGATGGACGGAAGCGACGCTACGAGGAACTCCGGGAAACAGCTTCTTATGAAATCGGTAAAATTTTCCTCGCTGAGAAAAAATTCAATGAAGCCGAAGCCCAGTGGAGCAAGACGGCGAAGGATTTTCCAAATGGAGAGAAATGGGCCGAATGCCAGAAGGGTCTCGTTCAGGTGGATTTTGAACGGGCTCTTGAATCAGTTCGTGAAGTTCATAAAGCCCCGGCAAAAAATCAAGGTGTAGCGCGTGAAGCGGCTCTTAATTCACTGGAAGCCTTCTTGATGGATCATCCTCTTGATGTCCGGCTTCCCCAGTTGATGTTTGCACTTGGAGAGCTTTCATACTTCCAAGCGATTGCGGCGGGAGATGATAAGGAATGGAAGTTAACTCCCCAGCGGAAGAAGGCGTTCGAAAGAGCGATCGCGGGTTGGCGTCGTCTGATCTCGAAGTATCCCAAAAGCGCGCAAGCGAAGGCGGCTGAGATTAAAATTGGCGGGATCTATGAAGTCTACCTGGGCGATCTTGAGAGAGCTCTCGAAATTTATTCGGGCTTGCCGGATGGGAGGTCGCGCAAAGAGGCCCTTTTGAGAAAGGAGCTTAAAGCGACATCCTCCCGGGCTTTTGGAACCACGGAGGAACCAGAAATTTCCCTCTCGCTGAGGAACGTAGAGAAGGTCGAGGTTCGGCAGTATTGGATCGATTTTGAGTCCTACTTTCGTAAGTCCCAGAATCTCTCGGACGTGGAGAACCTGGACGTCGACCTCGTGGAGCCAGACAAAAGCTGGGAAGTCATCATTCCCGACTATCAACGCTATTTGCCAATGGATCACACCGTTGCGATTCCCTTTGCGAAGAATAAGGCCGGGGTTTGTGTCATCAAGGTGGAGGGGGGAGATTTGGAAACAACCACGGTGGTGGTAAGAAGCGACATCGATCTCGCCATTCGCAATAGCCGGGAAGAGTCATTGGTGTTTGTTCGCGATTGGAAGACGGGGAAAGCGGCTTCGGGCGTGAAGATTGTTTTGGCGGATGGCGCGAAAGTGATCGCGGATGGTGTGACTGGGAACGATGGCGTTTGGCTCTATAAAGATAAGTCCCTTGCCGATGTCTCACAGCTCCGGGTTCTCGGTATTTCCAGTCGGGGAATGGCAGGGCAGTCCCTTCAGATTGCGGGTTTGCCGGTTCCAAGTCGGATTATTCCGGTGGCGACTCTCACCACTCCTCGTCAAGTTTATCGCCCGGGCGAAACGGTGAATCTGAAGGTTTCCGTGCGTGACGTGAAGGACGGTGCCTTCGTGGTGACTGATCCACAAGAAAGGGAATTTGTTCTCAAGGTGAGGGACGAGAGCCAGCGTCTCTTGAGAGAATTGAAAGTTTCTTTGAATGATTTTGCGATCGCTCAAGTGAAGGTCGATCTTCCGAGGGCCTGTCTCTTATACACATCTCCGAGCCCACGAGACCGAGGCTGATCT
>CAJXVQ010000493.1 GCA_913060685.1 uncultured Verrucomicrobiales bacterium | reverse complement strand
ACGAGATCAGCCTCGGTCTCGTGGGCTCGGAGATGTGTATAAGAGACAGGGAGGACACCGAGAAGAAGTTGGAAGAAGGTGCCACAATGCGGCGGCTCATGGAGGTGCATCGGGAGAAGGCCCTGTGCGCCTCATGCCATGAGCGCATGGATCCCATTGGCCTGGCGCTGGAAAATTTTAATGCCCTCGGCCAGTGGCGCGATGAAGAAGATGGGGTGGAGATCGATAGTGCGGGAAAACTAGTCACAGGAGAGAAATTCACCAATGTCATGGAGCTCAAGCAGATCCTTGCAACCTCTCGAAAACAGGATTTTTACCGCTGTCTGACCGAGAAGATGTTGACCTACGCGATTGGTCGTGGCGTGGAATATTACGATGCGCCCACGATCGATGCCATGATAGCGCAGTTGGTGAAAGAAGGTGGCGGGATGAAGGATCTCATCTATGCTGTCACAGAAAGTGTCCCTTTTCAAAAACGACGCGGAGACGGAAGCTCTTTCTGAGCTGGATTCGCAGCAACCGATCATCTACCCTAGGAACCAGAAATTTGCCCCCAACTCAAACCAATGAATAAACCAACGATCAATCTTGGACGCCGTGCTTTTCTCCGTGGATTCGGAGCAAGCGTTGCCTTGCCCTCCTTTCGCTCCCTGGGAGCTGAAGTGAAAGCAGTGGCGGCGGCACGAGGAGTGACGGCTACGGGAGCGCCACTGCGAATGGCCTATCTCTACGTGCCAAACGGGGTGATCATGGACAAGTGGCGCCCTGAAGGAAGTGGCTCGGATTTCAAATTCAACGAATCGATGAAATCGTTGAATGGGTTCAAGAATGACCTGCAGATCATTAAGGGGCTGGAGCAGGCCAACGGCTGGGCGGGGCCGGATGGAGCGGGAGACCACGCTCGAAGCGGAGCAACTTTCCTGACAGGAGCGCGTCCCCGAAAAACCGCGGGTTCGGATATCCACTTGGGGATTTCAGCCGACCAGATGGCGGCGAGCCATCTGGGCTCCGAGACACGTTTGCCCTCACTGGAGTTGTCCTGTGATGCCGTTCGTAAGTCGGGAAATTGTGATTCGGGTTACTCGTGCGCGTATCAATACAACATGTCATGGCGCTCCGCGACACAGCCGATGACTCCCGAGTCTAATCCGCGTTTGGTCTTCGAACGCTTGTTTGGAGGTGGGTCCAGCGAGGATCGTCAGGAGGGCCTTGCAAAGCGTCGGGCCGAGAAGCGCTCGATTCTGGACATTGTCATGGACGATGCCCGCGCGATGAACAATCAGCTTGGGCGAAACGACCGACAAAAACTCGACGAGTATATCACGGGTGTTCGCGAGATCGAGAGGCGCATCGAGAAGGCCGAAAGTTTCGGACCACCTCCCGAGCCTGGTGTTGCCGCGCCGGACGAGGGAGTGCCGCGCGAATATCAGGATCACATCCGTCTTCTGTTCGATATGCTGCTCCTGGCATTCAAAACGGACCAGACCCGGATTTCTTCCTTCCTTCTGGCCCACGATGGCAGCAACCGGAGCTTCTCCGGTCTGGGCGTCAATGAAGGTCATCACGGTCTTTCCCACCATCGCCGGGCACAGGATAAGATGGATAAGATCGCAAAAATCGATGCCTTTTACGTCCGGCAGCTTGCCTACTTCCTGGACAAGTTGAAGTCGACCGAAGATGTCGACGGGAACACTCTCCTTCACAATTCCATGATCGTCTGGGGAAGCGGACTTTCCGATGCCGATCGCCACACCCATGATGACCTTCCGATCATCGTGGCAGGAAATGCGGGCGGCAGATTCCAGACCGGACGCCACCTCGATCTTCCCGAGAAAACTCCCCTGAACAACCTCTACATGCGGATGTTGAGGGAAGCCGGAGCACCCGTGGATCGGATCGGAGACTCGTCCGGAGTGCTCAAAGCAATCTGATGAGGCGTCAAATTGACCTCGTCGGCAAAGTCATCTTCCCGAAGTGAATTTGGGAGATTCGGTTTTAGGATCTTGAAATCGGGGCCTCGAGAATAGCCCGGGCTCCGGGAAGTCGAGGGAAGCGAGCACAAGTTTGCCGCCTGTTTTGAATAATTTCTCCTTCACTGTGAGGAGATTCCCGTTATCATTTTCAACTATGTCATCAATTATTATGAAACTCCGTCGCTCTCTTCTCGCTCTCACCGGCATCGCTTCACTTGCGATTACCGGGCTAACGTCCCCCGCTCAAGGAGCAGATCTGGGAGAAGCTCTCGATTCCGTCAAGTGGAGGGGGATCTTGGGGACTTGGGTCGATTCCGAGACCAAGGGCGAGCGTGTTAAAATTGTGTATGCCTGGAAGTTTGAAAATAAGCTCATCGAAGTGAATTCCACGATGGGAGAGACCAAGGGAATCTCGCTCATGGGCTACAACCCGGATACCGAAGAAGTTTTCATGATGGGTGGAAATAGCAAGGGTGGCGGAAACATCGGGAAGTGGACCATGGATGGTAGCGATGCGGTTCTCGACCTTTCCTACGTTCGTGCCGATGGCGAGAAGGGTAAGATGAACATCAAGCATCACTGGGTGAACGATGACACCCTTGAAATATCAGGAACCACCGAAGAAGGTGGTGAGAGCTTCACGATGACCCTTGTGCGTTCCAAGTAATCATCAGATCAATCCTCCCCGGCCTTCTCCCTCTTTTGGGGAGAAGGTCTTTTTTTCTCTCATCGAAAACCATTCTGTCACTTCCGATGTCTCGGCGTTTCCTAGCTCACGCGCTCAACGTCCGTTGCGGCAGCAGAAGCTTCGATTGCGGCGTAGATCAACCCACCGGAAGGGACGTTTTCCAGGCTAAAGACGGCGGCTTCTCCAAGCTCACCTGCTTTCGCACTGCGAGCTTCAAGAATCGGGATGATGTGAATATCCCGACATCCGTAAAGAGCCCTTTCAAGCCAGTCCGGAGTGCGGGCATAGCAACGGTGATTCTCGGAATCAAAGGTCGCTTCCGTATTGAGTCTACTCGGAGACCAACGGTTACCATTGATATGAAGCACCTGCGAGAGGTGGCTCTTAATCGCTGAGTAGATGAGCAACACCAAGATGCCGAAGCTGACAAGCAAAGGTAATCCCGGAGTGAAGGTCGGGTCGAATGTTTGGAGGAATTTCCAAACGCCACCGCTGACTTCAACCGTGCCTGTTGCTTGCAAGACCACCCAGGCGACCCCCACTGCCAGAATAATGCCAAGAAAGGCACCGATCAGTCGTCCGCTGATATCCTCACCAATTGTTGCGAGGATGAGAAGGAGCGAGATTGCCCAGATCACGCCCATAATCTGCAGCGACACTGGTGAGTCCGTCATGTAAGACAGGCCGACCAGGATGCCGGTGATCGGTAGGATTGGGTAGGTGTAGACAATGTCGTTGTAGCCGCAGACTTTACCCTGTCCTGTCGCTACGATCTTCTTCGCTTGTCGACCGGCAAAAAAGCCCGGGAGAAAGAAGACCAGATTGAAGAGTTGGCGCAGATAGTAAGTCTTGCCAGAGATCCCGCGAAACGGTGAGTCGTGAGAATCAAGCCTCCTGTCGCGAATACTTTTTGTAGGCTTCGGGGTATCTTGGGGGATAGCTCCGTTTGGGGGCTCTTCTTTTGCTTCGTTTTCTTTCATGGTTCTAGGGTTTGGTTTCTTCGGCTCCTCCGGGCTGGAAAGATTCCTTTTTTCTAGAAAACTTTATCGTCCAAAGAGGCCGCGGAGAAGGAAGATTGTCATAAAAGAAAACCAAAAAACGATACGGCTTCTTTCTAAAAACGCCCATTTATTACCGGGAAGTAGAGATGTAGGGATGATGAAGATCTTAAAATGAGCAGCAATTGCGACAAGAGGGGGGGCGAGACGCGGGCGATCGCAAAACCGCCATGAAGCCCAGGACAGGAATCAGAACGATCAGGATGGCACCGCGAGGCAACCGCCAATGAGAAGCTTGCGGTTGCTCTTTTTGGGAACATTGGGACGGGGGCTTCAGGAGTTGGGGACGGGGGTTGCCGGGTCATCCCTTCGACCACGGTTCGGAACTCTCCGGCGGTTTGCCAGCACTTTCCGGGCTCTTTTTCCAACGCTCTGAGGACGATCTCATCAATGCAGACATCGACGTCGAACTTCTTGAAGGGCTCTACTTTGGGAGGAAGATGTCGCTTTGCACGACGGGGAAAGCCTTGCGGCGAGGAGTTGTCGCCCCGATCTTTCCAGACCCAAACTCCCTGATTTACCCACAGGCGAAAACAGGTAAACTTCCTACCTCTTTATGAAGCTCAATGCGAATACCGACTTCCTCTATCGGGCCCTCATCTACGTCGCGCTTCATCCCGGTCGGCTTGTGACCTCGCGCGAGATCGCCGAAGCCTATGGACTCTCACACCATCACCTTGCCAAAGTCTGCCAGGATCTCATTCGCCACGGCTTCCTAAAATCCCAACGGGGCCGCGGTGGCGGAGTCCAACTCGCCCGCGATCCTGACTCGATCCGCCTTGGCGAACTCCTCTACCTGGGAGAGGAGAATCCGAAAGTCATCGACTGCGAGACTGGCGTGGGTGGTGCCTGCCGCATCGCTCCGGCCTGCCGCTTGAAGGGAATCTTCGCCCAAGCGCAGCAGGCCTTCCTCGAGGTCATGAACTCCCACACTCTCGCCGAGATCATCTCGCAACCCAAGCTCCTCTCACTCTTCGACTGCGACGACTCCCAATGATCCCGCTTTCCATCCTTTTTCAGGACGAGTGGCTTGTCGCCATCGACAAACCCGCCGGGCATCTTGTTCATCCCTCTGACACTCCCAAGCCTGACGACCTCGTCGCGATGAAGATCCTGCGGGACCAGATTGGGGAAAAAATCCACGTCCTCCATCGCCTCGATCAACCCACCTCAGGCGTTATTCTCTTTGCCATCGATCAGCATGCTGCCAAAAAGATTCGCCAGGCTTTTGAGAAACGAAACATTGAGAAGAACTATCTCGCCGTCGTCCACGGCAACCCGATCCAGTCCACATGGACTTGCGAACTCCCGCTTCGAAAAAAGTTGGAAGACCCGGAGAAGCCAGCTCAGACCTCTTTTGAAGTCCTCCAAGAACTTCAAGGCAATCTTGCCCTCCTTCGAGCCCAACCGCACACCGGTCGTTTTCATCCTGTCTCTTATACACATCTCCGAGCCCACGAGACCGAGGCTGATCT
>CAJXVQ010000492.1 GCA_913060685.1 uncultured Verrucomicrobiales bacterium | reverse complement strand
GAGATCAGCCTCGGTCTCGTGGGCTCGGAGATGTGTATAAGAGACAGGCCTTGGAGATTGGGGTGTTCCTTTCCTCAAAAAATCACACGTTCGCAGAGACAAACAACCCGGTGAAATCGATATTCGAATTCTAAAAACCGGACCCGGAAAACGGGAGATTGAAACCGCCATGCTCGCTTCCATCCGCATGGCTCGACAGCGTGTCTACCTTCAGAATTCCTATTTCACGTCCGACATCCTCGTCGATGAATTGATCAAAGCCCGGAAACGGGGCGTCGATGTTCGCATGGTCTTCCCCGAGGACAACGATTCCAATCTCCTCGATAAAAGCAACCGTGCCATGGCCAAGGCTCTCCTGAATGCAGGTGGCCGGGTTTATCTCTACCCCAGGTTTACCCACATCAAAGCCCTCGTCGTCGATGACTGGGCATGCCTCGGCTCAGCCAATTTCGACGGCCTTAGCATGCGCATTAACGATGAGTTGAATATTGCCTTCAGCAACAAAGCCAAGGTCGATGAACTGGTTCGGGATTTATTCGAGAAAGATTTCCAGCGGTCCAAACGCCTCACAAAAATGGAAGCTCGGGCATGGACAGATGTCCTGCTCGAGCCACTTCTCAACCAGTTTTAGAAGCCCGCCCGGAAACCTTCGGGCTCCAACCCAACGGCTGCTTCACGGACCTTACGCCCAAAGGAAATTCTAGCACCCCCTTCCCCGGCGCGCCCGGGGAAAGACACCTTCGACTCCGAAATTCAAGCCTCCATTTTCATATGAGTCAGGACAATCAAACGAAACGGCACTCGCCTCGATCCCGCCCTGGACATCTCCGATTCCGCGGCCTGCGCAGCTTTATCTGGACGAGGGCTGCGTGGGCGCAGCCTTTTTCGCGGTTCATTCTATTCACAGGGGACTTGAACCCCTTTTGGTTTCAGCGCATGCTACGCACACACAAGTCGCGACAGATCAACTGCCTGCCCGCTGAGACTTGAAAACTGAATGAACACGACCACCTTAACCCTGAAATCGGAGCGCTCTGTCGGCAGGCCGTGACGACGCCCGGACGTCCGGTAAAGATCATGAGAACTACTAAAGATATCGTTGAGGAGGCCGTCGCGAAGACGTTAGATCCGACCCGGCGTAAAGCATTAATTTCCCGCCTGGAGAATAGTCTATCACGGCAACGATTCGCGATGATTCTTATGATCGTGGCGTGGAGCATCTCTGTGGCTTTGTATTTAATCGATCGGATGGATGGCGGAATGATGGCATTGTTCCTTGGGATGGTAATTCTGAGTGTTTTTGGAGTTTCGACGACGATACAGCGACTCGTGCAGCTACGATTGGAAGAGGAGCGAACAAAGACCGAATCAGGGAGGCGGTAGGTTTTAGCTACGGCCACACACACCGCCGGCCATGCGGATCCGCACGCTTGCATTTCAACGTGACCGGGAATCCCAAAGGGCGATGGGCGGACCAACAGATAGTGGAGGCATTTCCGTGGGACCAGGCACCCAGTCGGACAGAGACAACTGGACCTTGCGTAGACGTGGCACAAGGCAGGACTTCTCAGCGACGAAGGGTTGAGAGCCGTGTTGGCACTGCCTGAACATAGGCCACATAACCAAGCTCATCGGATCTACAGTTTAGAACTGTCCAATCTGTGGGGGCAGACCAGACCTTCTTAGAAACGAAAATGTGGATTGTAATCGTCAACCAAATCTCGCTCGGGCAGCTTGTAATGACTGAAATATGAGCGCTAAAAAAGAAGAAGAACCACTCCGTGAAGTTCAACCCCTTGTCGTCCCAATGCAGTATCTTGTCTTTGGGCCTTTGGCGGCTGGTTTTATTTCAATCTTCCCCGGGATGTTTGCTTTCATCATCAGTAATATGATTGCCCAGTCCTTTGATCCGGTGATTCGCTACGGTTTGATCATTTACCTGATCTCGTTCGCGCTGGTGATGTATTTGCTCTACCTCAAGGCATTCAAGGAGCCAGAGAAGACAACGTATCGAATTTTTGAGAACAAGCTGGAATACTATGAGGGATTCTTTAACCGCCACCAACGCACTGTTGTGTTTGATCAAGTTATTGATGTCCTCCTGACGGAGGGAGTTTTTCAGCAAACCAAGAGCGCTGGCTCGGTCACTCTTGTCACCCAGCAGTTGGTGTCTTCGGGCGATGGTAAATTGTCGAATCGATCCGTCGTTCTGAAGAATGTTCCAAAGCCCCAGGAGGTTTATGATTTGATCCGTGATCTGGCTGCCAATGGCTAGTGCCTCATGCGGATACGACTCAGCTTTCAAAAAATGCCGAATCTCTTAGACGCTTGGATTTTAATCTCCGCCACACACACCATCGGCGATACGGGTCCGTAGCACGGCGGTTCCAATTCGCCACTGGCTTTTTGGTCCGTGATCAAGATCGCAGCATTAGACCAATGATTCCAGACATCCTCTACGAGGTTACGTTCCAACCGTGGGACCGCTCATGGCTTCTGTCGGGGCCGGTGGGCGCGACTGGCAAATTGAGCTTCCAGTCAGCGAGAGACGCTGCCAGCCATGCCCGATGGGCCGCCAGGACCGATGGTGGCACCATCAAGGTCTACGATCCCGAGGGAAAGCTCTTCAAGACAATCGAGATTGATGCCGATGAATCCGGCGAGGACGGCCTCGTGCTCCCATCCGTGTGATCGACGGCTTTCAAGCGGTGCCCCCAATTTTGGGGAGACGTCATTTAAGCCCTCCGCGTGATCGAAACCGATAATACCGACGATGAACTCGAAGGGTATTGCCAAAAGACTACCATATTTTACCACGAAAAGGGCCCAATCAAGCCGAAATGAGGAGTTGGGCCACTGAGGCGGGAAGTCGATTATTTCCCGATAAACCATTACAAACAAAGGTTTTATATTGGCGCTCCGACCTGGAATCGAACCAAGATCTAAGGTTTAGGAAGCCTTGGATCATATCGTTTTCAAAGGGATTACAGAAGACGATTACCACCGTTTTACCATATCCTCTTGCTTAACAGGCCGAAAACGTGCGAAACAAGGCGCATGAGCATCAAGGGAAAAGGTGAGAGTTTGGACGGGGGATTGAGGGTTTCCCCGTGGTCACATCGCTCCTACAAATGGAGGGCGAGCTACTTCACCGGGGAAGGCGCGAGCCGGAAGCGGAAGCAAAAAGGATTCCAGACGAAACGGGATGCGATGGCTTGGGCGGAAGATCAAAGCAAAGCTCTACTTGCCGGTGGAGCCGGAGACCACGAGGTCACCAAGGACGAACGCCGGGCCGTGATGGCCTTTCGGGAGATTATCGAATCACTCCCCTCCTCTCTCAAGAAGCCGTCTCTGGGTGAGATCGTGGAAGACTACCGGAAGCGGGCCGACGTGCGCCGGAAGTCGATGACGGTCCGCGAGTTAATTGACAAGTACGTCCTTGCGCTCGAACGCCGGAAGCTGAGCGATGGCTATCTCTACTCAACAAGGAAACGCTTGGATCGATTCGACGAAGATCACGGCGATTGGATGGCCTGTGACATCTCGGCCGAAGTTGCCGGTGATTGGCTTCACGATCTCGAGCTGGCCCCGCTTACCGTAAACCACTACCGCGCCGTCATTCTTCAGATGTTCAATCACGGGATGAAGATCAAAGCCGTTGGGGGAAATCCCATCGTCGCCGTCGATAAGCTCAAAGGCACTCCCGGTGAAGTTGGGATCCTCTCCCTCATCGAAGCCGCCGATCTTCTCACTCACGCTTCACCGGAGATTCTGCCCGCCGTCGCCATTGGCCTTTTCGCTGGTCTTCGTCGATCAGAGATCAGCCGTCTCGACTGGCAGCAAATCGACTTCGAGCAAGGTCACATCGAGGTGAAGGCTAAGACCACCAAGTCAGCCGCTCGCCGTCTTGTTCCGATGCGTGACAGCCTTCGAGCATGGCTTACCCTCCATAGCCAGCTAAGAGGCCCTGTGATGCCGACAGAGATGGTTTACCGCGCCCGCCTCGACGATGCCAAGGAAGCCGCCGGGATCGCCGTCTGGCCGCATAATGCACTTCGCCATTCCTTCGCATCCTACAACCTCGCAGCATTCGAGAACGCCCCCGCACTGGCCGGAGAGATGGGTCATGGCTCGACCAAGATGATATTCGAGCACTACCGCGCCCTTGTGACGAAAGCCAAGGGAGAAAGCTTCTGGAAGATCGCCCCGGCGACGGAGGGGAAGATCAAGCAGATCAAATCAGCATGAAAATCACTAGCTATCCAAGATCTGGAGGGGCGTCTTGGAATGCCACTGGGGATACCAATGAGCCAGAAATGTCAGGTATCATTTTTTATTTTTCCTCTGCAAGCGATGGAAAGATTTCTGTTGGGGTTGAACCCAATAGCAATTTTCGCTTGGATTCTATAGCTCAAGGGGATCGTTCAAAAAATCCATATCTCAGCAAGGACAGCCTTTTCCCGCTTCTTTATCTCCTGCCCCAAGTCATTGACCCGAAAGGAACAATCGAATTTCTCAAACAGGATATCTTGGAGCAGCTTAAGCGACGAGACGCATTTGTGAAAAAGGTCTGGTGGAACTACTGCATGGAAAATTGGAAGTGTAGCGAAAAAGCTGAGCTACTATGGGACCACAAAGCCGGAGGGGCATTTCCTAGCAGAATCAACGATCGAGACCTTTACGAGGAACTAGATCTTGATTTTAATCCCACATGCGAAGATAGCCTGTGCAACCTTGCCAAGGACCTTCTAGCAAAGATTCTGTTGGATGCCGCAGGGAACGGAGCAGAGGGACTTAAGCAAATAGCTAGTGCGGCCAAGGCAATTGACACGAAAACTTCGGACCTCTTCCCTCCCGCTGGCGACTACCGGATCAACGATAGCGACTCTCAAATTCTCCAAGACAGGAAGCACATGTTCGCGTTGATCCGAGCGGTCAAGCGATCAGGATTAGGCACCGTTTCCGAACGAGATGTTATCTCATTATTCGTCGCATTGAAGTCAGGAGACAAGGAGGCAGAAAGACGCATCGCCAAGCTGCAGGCTGATTTCGACAGTTGGTTGAGCTATCAACCTGAATACGAGCATCGCGACGGGGAGGCTGTTTCATTTCTTGAAGCGATCAGGGAACTTGTGATCGAGTCAAATGAGATCCCAACCCAAAAGGCTGTCGAAGATCTTTTCTTCAGCCAAAGGGCCGGGAGG